>NZ_CP075175.1:2980000-3112500 GCF_021223605.1 Paenibacillus sp. 481 | reverse complement strand
AAGATACAAAACCAATTTGACGGTATTGTTCATTGACCCACGGTATGTCTGATTGTTCAGCTCGTCTAATTTGAATCATCTCTGTTCCCTCATTTCATATTCATTGTTAGCTCATAACTGTCACTTTTCATGGTTTATACATATAACGCTAAAGACGGTTGTTTATTACGCCAAATCTTTCGCTACAATTAACTGCATCTTTTTTTCTTCATATTATAGAAGAAACACATTTCGAAGTGTAAAAAAAGAGATGAGTGGCATTAGCCACTCACCTCTTTTTGTTCTTATTTATTAATGCCCGCCCATCGCTACATAACGAGTAATTACGAGTACGAACAAAACCCACATTAACCAGTGAATACGATACTTTGGCCTACTCTCACCAAACACATTGGCTACAAATGCGAGCAATACATAAGCAAGGATACCGAATGAAATACCGTTTGCGATGCTGTACGTAAATGGCATGAACGCTATCGTGAAGAAAGCAGGAATGCCTAGCACAAGGTCTTGAAAGTTAATTTCGCGTACAGCCTGCATCATCAAGACGCCTACTACGATAAGCGCAGCTGAAGTTGCGGAGCCTGGAATAAGTGCAATTAGCGGCGCAATAAACAGCGAAAGCAAGAAACAGATGCCTGTGGTCACTGCGGTTAGGCCTGTCCGACCACCCTCAGCTATACCCGCGGAACTTTCGACGAACGCCGTTACGGTACTCGTTCCAAGTGCAGCACCGCCCGCAACAGCAACTGAATCGACGAACATCGCTTTGCCGACGCGCTTGTTGCCTTCTTCTTTATTTTTCATAAAGCCAGCACGATTCGCCGTCCCAACTAATGTCCCAAATGTATCAAACAACTCAACAAAGGTGAACGTTAATATAATAGAAACGATTCCTACACCTAGAATTCCTGCGAAATCAAATTGGAAGGCATTCATTTGCGAGAAATCTGGTATCCAAGGCGTCTTCACGCTATCAATGTTGTCTAGGCTCACAACGCCCATAAACAGTGCCGCAAATGTTGTCCCTAAAATACCGAACAAAATCGCTCCACGAACATTCAATATCATCAATACGGATATAAGTGCTAAGCCGATCAGCGTTAAAAGTACGTTCGGATCACTAAAGCTACCAAGTCCGAATACTGTTTCAAATCCTTGAAGTGGTGTAAACGTACCACTAGGGATATCATTTACCGTTTCAACGGAAACGGAGAGAAGACCACTGTTTTTCAAGCCCACTACGGTGATGAACAATCCAATGCCGACGGTGATTGCGTGCTTTAATGCATCTGGTACGGCATCCAGTAGCATTTGGCGAATTCGCGTTATCGTTAGTAAAAAGAAGATAACTCCTGAAATAAACACTGCGGTTAAAGCCATCTGCCATGAAATTGCTCCACCCGACGAAATAACAACTGTCGCAAAGTATGCATTCAATCCCATACCTGGCGCTAGAGCAACAGGGAAGTTAACGAAAAGACCCATCGCAATCGTAAAAATGCCTGCCGCAATCGCGGTCGCAAGAAACACCGGATACCATTCCATACCTGTCTTGCCGAAAGCCGTCAAAATGTTCGGATTTACTGCTAGGATGTAGGCCATCGTCATAAATGTCGTTATCCCAGCCATAATTTCTGTTCTTACACTTGAACCGTGCTCCTTGATTTTGAAGAAGCGCTCCATACGCGTAACATCCTCCCCATAGCTTTCATCATGAAAAAAAGAACTCAGGCGTATAGTCTCCCGAGTTCTGGCTAGAAAAGGTACGACGAACGCTTCCCTGCGATAGAAGTGACTAGAATGATAGAGTTAGAATTATAATGAAGATGCAATCGCACATCTCTCCATTCAACTTTATCTTATCATTCATGTAGCAAGTCGCAGTATATAACTCTATCAGGTGATGATAGTTGTATCGCGTAAGCGTCGTGACTTCCCGTAGCCAGGTCATTTACGGTGACCTCGTAGAGACTTCCAGGCCTATCCCCGGAATTATACGAAAAGAGATTCAGTTGTGATTGTTGTCTACATTTTAAGAAAAACGTCGAACATTGTCAATGAAAATCCGAATATTTTGATATATAAATATATGTATCGTTCGTGTAATCTTCCTCGGAAAGAGGGGATTAGTAATAAAAATAACCATTCCTCACCTTTTTAAGAGGTGAGGAATGGTTATTTGTTAATTCAAGTCTATTCCCACTCGATCGTAGCCGGTGGCTTCGATGTTACGTCGTACACGATACGGTTAACGTTCTCAACCTCGTTCACGATACGCACGGAAATCTTCTCAAGAATATCCCACGGAATACGTGCCCAGTCTGCTGTCATGCCGTCGATGGATGTAACCGCGCGGATACCTACTGTGTAGGAATACGTGCGCGCATCGCCCATTACGCCGACACTCTTCATATCAGGCAAGGCCGTGAAGTATTGCCAGATCTCGTTGTCCAAGCCCGCTTTTGCGATTTCCTCGCGCAAGATAGCATCGGATTCACGTACGATTACAAGCTTGTCCTCTGTTACTTCGCCCAAGACACGAATCGCCAAACCTGGTCCTGGGAACGGCTGACGCCATACGATAGCGCGTGGCAAGCCAAGCTCTTCGCCGACTTTACGCACTTCGTCTTTGAACAACGTGCTCAAAGGCTCGATCAATTTGAACTTCATATCTTCTGGCAAACCGCCTACATTGTGGTGCGATTTGATCGTTT
Source organism: Paenibacillus sp. 481 (assembly GCF_021223605.1). Lineage (NCBI taxonomy): Bacteria > Bacillati > Bacillota > Bacilli > Caryophanales > Paenibacillaceae > Paenibacillus > Paenibacillus sp. 481. Next base: position 3,109,783 of record NZ_CP075175.1, on the reverse strand, counting down.
GCGCTGTTGCCGTACCACTTTCTACGATATCCGTGTACAGTGTGCCTTGCGCCAAGAATGCAAAATCACCGAGCTTCGCCGATTCTTCATCGAAGCAGTAAATAAACTCGTTACCGATAATTTTACGTTTCTGCTCAGGATCAGATACACCTGCAAGCTTGCTCATAAAACGCTCGCGAGCATCGATCTTAACTACTTTCATATCGAACTTACCAACAAACGTGTCCATTACACCTTCAGCTTCGCCCTTACGCAGCAAGCCATGGTCAATAAACATACATGTCAGTTGATCGCCAATTGCGCGGTGAATCAGCATCGCAACAACCGAAGAGTCAACGCCGCCGCTCAAGGCGCACAACACGTTACGATCGCCGACTGTTTCGCGAATTTCGCGAATCTTGTCTTCGACAAACGTTTCCATACTCCAGTTGCCTTCGCAACCGCAAATGTTATACAAGAAGTTGCGAATCATGTCGTTGCCGTACACAGAGTGACGCACTTCTGGGTGGAATTGCACCGCGAAGAAACGCTTCTCTGCGTGGCTCATTGCCGCAATCGGAGCATGCTCCGTGCTTGCGTCAACACGGAAGCCCGCCGGAGTTTCAGTAACCAAGTCCGTGTGGCTCATCCACACCGTTTGGTTCGCTTCCAAACCTTCTGCCAACGCACTGTCGGGTTGGAAGGTAACGTCCGCTTTTCCGTACTCACGCTTGCCCGCGCGTTCTACCTTGCCCTGCAATTGATGCGACATCATTTGCATTCCGTAGCAAATACCGAAAATAGGAAGGCCTAAATCATAGATAGCCGGGTCCACTAATGGCGAGTTCTCTTCATACACACTCGCCGGACCACCTGAAAAGACAATGCCCTTCGGATTCAGCTCCTTAATGCGTTCTACAGATGTGTTAAAAGCAATCAGTTCGCTGTATACGCCCAAATCGCGGATACGACGTGCAATAAGCTGGTTGTACTGTCCACCGAAATCGAGGACAACGATCATTTCATTTGGCTTAGTCATTTCGAGCCTCCCACAAAATATTGTTCATTATTATACCGGAACGACAAAATAGGGTCAATTAAACTCACAAAGTTAACATTTTTAGAAAAAAGTTTTTAAAAGAATAAATTGAAATATGCCGTCGAATCATGTAAGTTGAATACAATATATCCCAAGCAATATTTCGGGATAAAACTAAATAAGGGGTGTATGTTTACATGGCCAAAAGGCAATGGATTGTCACACTTGCCCTGTCAACATTTTTTGCAGGGTCGTTCAGTTCGTTTGGTCCCGTTTATTCGACAGCACATGCATTAAACACCGAAGAGACACCGCGTTCTAACATCACGGAAGACATCCAATCGCTTAGCTCGCCTGACATATTTGAGCAAAATGACTCCGAAGGATCACATTTTGAAGAAACACAGTTCGCAGTAACAGCCGCAACTTATGACCCCACTGCATTTTTGACCCTGTTTGATAAAGATAAAATTGTACACAACTTCCGCTCCATGCATAAAGTATTCCCAAGTCGCATCGTACGAAACGATCTACATCACGTGTACAAATTCAAAAAAGCTCTCCGTAAAGTCCCTAATTTCACTTACACCTACAATGGACAAGCTCGCACATTCAAAGATTTACTCCAAAGAACAGGCACAACAGGCCTACTCGTGCTGGAAAACGACAAAATATTAATCGAGAAGTATTACCAAGGAAATACACCAAAATCGTTAGCTACATCATGGTCCATCTCCAAATCCATTACATCAGCTCTAATTGGCATCGCAATTGATGAAGGACATATTAAAAACGTAAACGATCCGATTACAGACTATTTGCCGGAATTAAAGCAATCAGGCTATAACGGCGTTTCAATTAAGCACATTTTAAATATGGCATCCGGTGTGAAGTACCCTAATTTTGATAACGAGTTTATGAAGGTATGGCATCAAGAATTGTTCGTAGACAAAAAATCATTTAACCATAAAATGACCGGACTCCCTGCCGATACTGTTCCCTCAGGTACGTTTGTATATAAAGGTTCAGACACCCAAGTTCTAGGTATGCTGCTCTTAAAAGTTACCGGTAAACATCCTTCTAAGTATTTAGAGGAAAAAATATGGAAGCCGTTAGGTATGGAAAGTGTCGCAAAATGGAACACAGACATGCACGGTGACGATATGACTTTCGCCTTTCTGAATGCGACAGTACGTGATTATGCAAAAATTGGTCGCCTGTATTTAAATAACGGCAATTGGAATGGGAAACAAATTGTTTCGGAAAACTGGATCAAGGAAACTTATATCGCCAGTGAGGGATCACCCTTTTATAAATATCAATGGTGGATTCCTATGGAAAGTAACGGCACAGAAATTATTGCAAACGGGATATATGGACAAACGATTTACGTGAACCAAAAAGAGAATATTGTCCTTATTAAAACGAGTACAGACACCGTGGAAGAAGGCTTAGAAGAGATCGTCGCCTTCCGCGAGATCATTAGAGTACTGAAACAACAGCCGATTCCTACAAACGAATCGAACTAATCTTAATTTCTTCATAACGTAATAGCATCTTTCAAATTCGAAACCGGGATGTCTCAAGTCATTGCAAATGACCGCAAGACATCCCTATCCATTTGTGGACAATAAGAAATAGAGTGCCCCAACCCATATAAGTGATTCCTCATGGACTACTCATCTGATTGCGGAAGGACAACCCGTTAGTTAGCCGCCTTAAATCGTTCGTAAGCAGCAGCGTAAATAGCTACGTAGCGCTCAACTTTCATACTGCTGATTTGTGCAACATAATTGTCCCACTCCTCGAAGCTAGCCGCACCCGTTATAAATTTATCTCGCATTTCATCGATATACGTATGAATATCAGTCTGGATTGTCATCAGCTCTTCCTGCTCTTCAGGCGTAAAGTTAAAGACAGGCCATACTTCGTCCATCTTGATCGTAAACGGTTCAGCTTGTTTAGCGTTAGCAATGGAACTTGGGTATCCTTCTGCCCCTTTGAAAAAGCGTTGCTTCACGATGCCCGGGTAGTACCCACCAGGCCACGTTAAGTACTGACTAATCGCCTGATCCAAGTTCAAGCCATCTGGATTGTTCCGGAGCGCTTCCACGTATTCAAACTCACCGTCGGCTTTCTGCTTGTAGGTGACACCCTCGAAGCCCATAAAGAACATCTTCACTCCCTCGTCACTGTATAAATGATCGATCCAGCGCATGGCTGCCTCTGGATGCTTCGCTTTGTCCGTCAACACAAACATGCCCGTATTTCCAAGCGGCGAGCCGACATTTGTCGCTAGGCGTTCTCCGGAAGGGCCTTTAAGCACAGGCATGCCTATAAACCCTTTTTGATTGTAGATAGCCGCAGGGTCTACGCCGTCTAGGAAGCCATAAAGTCCTTGGCTCGCCTTGGCAGCGATATCCGTTTCCTTCATCGTAAACGTCTCCTGATCGAGCAGCCCATCGCGGTACAGTGTATGCATATATTGCAGTAGCTCTTTATAGCGCTCATTCGTTGGAATAAAGCGCAGCTTGCCCGTCTTAGGATCAAGATCAACGTGCTCATTCGCGATCCCATTTTTGTTGAAACCGTAGGTGCCTTTCAGGAAGTTAATCATCTGTTTCACACCGCGCGAGCCCCACGGAATTTCATCTGGTTTGCCGTTGCCGTTTGGGTCTTTTTCCTTCATTGCTTTTAAGACCGCGTGCAGCTCAACAAGAGTAGTCGGTGGCTGCATGTTCAGCTTGCGCAGCCATTCCTGCTTCATCCATGGCGTGCCCATGTATAGCGATTTAAAGGCCGGATCAAAGATGGTCGGCAGCCCGTAAATGCTGCCGTCTGGCATCGTGATACCTTTTTTGACAATCGGATATTGCTCCATGATTCGTTTGAAGTTGGGCGCATGTGTATCAATAAGGTCATCCAACTTGATGAAAGTCCCCTGACTTCCGTACTTGATAAGATCACTTCGCGAAAAGGCAGACGCGAAAAAGATTTCCGGATATTCTCCGCCTGCAAGCTTAATGTTACGCTTCTCTTTCAAACTGTCGATCTGCACCGTTTCCCACTTGATATGAACGTTGGACAGCTTCTCGTACTGTTCCCACAACATAAGCTTGTTCCAATCTGCCGAGGCATAAAATTTGGCCGCAAACGCACTCATCGTCAGCTTTTCCTTCGCGATAGGCATCCCTTCCACATTAAGCTGCGCGAGCCGCTGTTCACTCGATTGCGCAGCTGCTGGAACATCTGCTCCACTATTTGAGCCTTTACTACAAGCAGTAAGCACGAATGACATCATCATCACGCTACATAGCAGCATGAGACCGACTTTTTTGACGCGTTTTGGATAGGACACACTCGTTGCACGCATGATTACCCCTCGCTTTTCACCTAGTATTTTAAGGACGACTTACCACCTAACTCGCTGCTACCCTTTTAATGCCCCAATCATCATGCCTTTCACAAAATAACGCTGCAAAAAAGGATACAACAGCAACACAGGTAAATTCGCGACAACGAGTACGGCATACTTCAAACCCTCAACGGTCATTTTCATCCGTGCTGCCGATTCACTTTGCAGCTTCACGAGATCACCCGCATCACTTTGAATAACGATTTCGCGCAGGACAAGTTGGAGTGGAAACAGCTCCCTGCTGTCTAAATAAATGAGTGCGTTGAAGTACGAATTCCAATGACTAACCGCGTAGAACAAGACCATCACCGCGATAATCGGCAGCGACAACGGAAGTACGATTCGGAGGAGCGTTTGCATATGGCTGCTACCATCGATCATCGCAGCCTCTTCCAGTTCAGGCGGAATGGACTGCTGAAAAAAGGTACGCATAATGATAATGTTCCACACCGCCACCGCGTTCGGGATAATCATGACCCAAATCGAGTCCAGCATGCCTAGCTGTTTAATGATTAAATACGTTGGAATTAGCCCCCCGCTAAAAAACATCGTAAACACGATGAGTAGGGTGATGGCATTCCGTCCGAACAAATCTTTGCGTGCGAGTGGATACGCAGCGCAAATCGTCATAACCACGTTAATTGCAGTGCCTAACACGGTGTACAGAATGGTGTTGCCATATCCGATCAGGATATCTTTGTTATTAAAAATTTTGAAATAGGCGTCAAAGTTAATATCTTGCGGCCACAGCCACACCGCCCCGTTCAATACCGCCTCTGGATTGCTGATGGAGGCGCTAAGCACGAATACGAGCGGGTATAGGACGATAAGTGTAATGATAGTTAGCATCGCGATATTAACCGCGTTAAATAGACGATCTCCCCAAGATTGATCGAGCATGCGCAGCACTCCTTTACCATAGGCTCGTTTGGTTTACGCGACGTGCAACGTAGTTCACAACAATAAGCAACGCAAAGTTGACAACAGAATTGAACAAACCGATAGCCGCCGAAAAGCTATATTGGGCATCAAGAATCCCCGCGCGATAGACGTAAGTGGAAATGACGTCCGAGCTTGCCATGTTGAGTGAATTTTGCATCAGAAAAATCTTTTCAAAGCCAACTGCCATAACGCTGCCTAAGTTGAGAATGAGCAAAATGATAATTGTCGGGGCAATACTAGGTAAATTAATGTACCAAATGCGCTGCATCTTGTTAGCTCCATCCATCGTTGCCGCTTCATGCAACTGATGATCGACGCCTGACAACGCGGCCAAATAAATGATGGAGCTCCACCCCGTCGTCTGCCATACGTCCGAAAAAACGTAGAGCGTTTTGAACCAGTTTGGGTCAGTCATGAATCGAATCGGCTCTCCACCAAAGAAAACGATCATATGATTGACGATACCTGTACTGGGATGAAGAAAAATAAACATCATGCCGACAACGACGACGATAGATAGAAAATGAGGGGCGTAGGTAACGGTTTGTACGATTTTTTTAAAACGAGTTGATTGGACTTCGTTCACCATTAGGGCAAGCAAGATTGGGATGGGAAAGCTTAAAAGCAGCGTGTAGAAGCTGATCGTTAAGGTGTTGATCATAAGTCTTTCGAAGAAATAGCTATCAAAGAACCGGGCAAAGTGCTTGAATCCAACCCAAGGGCTGTCCCATATGCCCTTATTGGCCATAAAATCCTTAAAGGCAATTTGCACGCCGTACATCGGCAAATAATGAAAGACGATAAAATACAAAAGGACGGGGGAAATTAACATATACAATTGCCAATTCTTTTTGATGGAACGCCAAACGCTACCTTTTTTGCTCATTGTGGTCATGATCCGTACGCTCCTCCCCGTAAAATAACCGGCTACATGGTGTTAAACGAATTGCTCGGTTCACACCGTATTTACACTTTCGAAAGCGAAGCAAAATCAGGTATTGGCGATACTTGCACCACTCCGCCCCCTGTACGAATGGAGTGGGTAGCCGCACAACCTACCGCGACACTCATTCGTCCTGCTAACGGCGTAGCGACTGGAGCTTTTCCATCTAAAATCATAGCAATAAAATCATTGCAAATATTCGGATCAGCACCGCTGTGCGAGCCTTCAGACTCCTTCACGTGGTAGACGCGATCCGACAGTTCTCGCGCACTATTCGAGCGACGCGTCCAGACGTAAACCTTGTTCTCGAGCTCGTTATTTTCAAGTCTGCCTTCTGTGCCGATAAACGTGTAGTTCCGCTGATAGTCCGGTGTAAAATGGCACTGCAAGTAGGAAGCTTTAATTCCTCCCTCCAGCTCCATAATGACCATATTGTTGTCCTCTACGTTTACTTCTTCGCGGAAGGCGCACTCGATAAGATGTCGTGGACTCGCCTCCGTACACGTTGCGCGCTCGTCACATGCCGGACAAGTCAAATCGTTCGACTTCGTGCCGCCATAGAAGTCCAGTCCGCCAAACGCCGACACTTTCGTGGCGTATCGCCCCGTAATCCAATGGATGATGTCGATGTCGTGCGACCCTTTTTGCAACAGCAGCCCTGTCGAATTGTTGGCATTCGCGTGCCAATCATGAAAATAAAAGTATCCGCCCCAGCCTACGAAATGACGTACCCAGACTGCTTTTATTTCGCCAATCACACCAGAATCTACGATTTCCTTCATCGTTCGATACATGTTCATGTAACGCATGTTGAATCCAACCATCAGATGTTTGCCCGACTCTTGCCATGCACGCAAAATGTTGTCGCAACCTTCGACCGTAATCGCCAACGGCTTCTCGCAAAATACGTGCTTACCTGCACGCAGTGCCGCCACAGCATGCTCTTCATGACAGAAATCAGGTGATGTGACAGCAATCGCATCAATGTCGTCACGCTCCAACAGTTCCCGATAATCGGTCGTCACAAAAGCATCTGGATTCACTTCTTGCTGAAATGCTTGCAGTTTATCAGGGTAAATGTCAGCCGCTCCGACAACGATTGATCGCCCACCTGGCTTATGCCAATACTTCGCGATCCCCCCTCTTCCACGTGCGCCAATCATAGCCATTCGGACTTGATTCATCGTTCATTTCCCCTCTCTATTCGTTTGTATAGTTTAAAAGGTAGTTGCTGACCGCAGACGGTGAAGCGCTTACAAAATAAATTGGAGTGTTATGTGTTAGGAAAGAAGTAGGCGTTTGTGTTTGGGGCCAAATTAATACGAGTAAGATTCAAATAGTATGTATTATAAGCATGTTTATTATGGAAATATTTTCTTTTACTTGTGTTACGCCCATTATATTACGTCATTCAAAAGGCCGTCAACTCATTTTAAGGAAGATTAAATGATTTATATTAAATTTATTGGGTGCAAATAAATTGATATTACCCAAATTTTTCTCACCTCAATCAAGAGGCTATTCTTCTCGAAAAAGAATGTACAAAGTTAGATTTCCACTATTTACAATAAGGAAATTATGACCTATAATTCGGATGAAAGTTAAATATTACGTAATTACGTATTAACGTATTCAAATATTCGGGTATTCATGTATTTCCGTATTTGCGTAAAACATGTCAAAGGTGGCGATCTGTTTAAATGTCCAACAATCAAAGCTTAAGTACTGACGTTCAACTACTAAAGCAACAAGTAGCCGAGCTTTTTCGACTCGTGCAGCAACTAAATAGTGAAGCGACAACTTCCGCATCGACAGCATCCGCGTACAATTGTGACACGAACAGCGGACACGAAATAAAAGTCGAGCAGGATTTCAAGGTTGACGAAGCCGTCCGTGCTGTCTTTTATTCCGGCCAATATGAAGTTCAGGGGCAGCCATTCCGTTGGCTGCCACAGAAGCGAAACACAGACGATTTACTAGGATTAAATAGTGAAAAAGTGTCTAAAGTGCTGACAGCGTTGGCACATAAGCAACGACTAGACATCCTAAGAGCACTCCTAGGCCAAGCGCTGACAGGAGCTGAACTGGTCGAGCAATTAAATATGGGTACGACCGGCCAATTGTACCACCACCTCAAGGCGCTGCTAAGCAGCGATTTAATCGTGCAGCAAGGTGGACGTTACACGGTTCCTAACCACCGGACGTTTCCACTGCTAGTACTGCTTGCTGCTGTATCCGATTTGTTGGATACGAGCAAATATATGGACATGGCAGAGGCTAGACAGCAAGTAGCCACTTATCTGGGAGCTGCTGAGGAAAACCATGATCCGCACCTCTTGCTATGGGCAGTCGTCGAGAATGTGGTGCTCGAACATCGTGCTGGACACAGCAGCGCAGTCGGTCTATTTCTGCATGACGATGGCAGCGTAACGGTATCGGATAACGGAAGAGGCATTCCAACACAGGTGCTGCCGCATACGAATGAGCCTGCGGTTCAGTCCATTTTGACCGATATACGTAGATTTGAAGCTGACGCACCGTACATGGCTCATGGCGCAGAAAAAGGGATCAGTATTGCCGTCGTTAACGCCCTATCGTATCGACTTACTATTGAAATACGACGAGATGGGCGTATTTACCGCCAGACGTATAAATACGGTGTTCCAGAAACCGGACTCATGACTGTGGGCTTAACGAATGAATCCGGAACAAGTGTGACGTTTAAGCCAAATCCGGAGCTGTTCAGCACCGAATTCAAGCGCGATATTTTAGAAGAGAAGGCCGCACAACTCGCAGCGAGTTATCCCGAGCTTACGATTACAGTCCAACATTAAACTCATCATTTTTCCGATTAAGGGGGCACGTGTACATGTCAAATCAAACGATCTGCAACGTCGAAGATGTCATGGAAATGCTTGATTCCTTGTTTAGAGAGGACCGCCCATGGTGGGATGAATTTTATCAAAATCGGGAAAAACCGATTCCATTTTTCGTGAACGCTCCTGATGAAAATCTGGTGCACTATGTGCAAACGTATCATCTACAGCCGAAAAAGGTGCTTGAACTTGGATGTGGAGCAGGCCGAAACGCGATTTATATGGCGGAGCAAGGAGCTGTCGTCGACGGCGTTGATATTTCACAAACCGCGATCAACTGGGGAGTAGAGCGCATTAAAGAGCAAAACGTGAACAACGTAAACTTGATGTGCAAAAACATTTTTGAACTGGATATTGAAGTTGAGAGTTATGATTTTGTATATGATTGCGGATGTTTTCATCATCTATTGCCGCATCGTCGAATTCGTTATCTCGAATTACTCCATAAAGCGTTAACACCTTCTGGCTACTTCGGGTTGGTCTGCTTCGCCCGTGGAGATATGGGGTCGGAAATCAGCGATTGGGAAGTGTATCGCTTGCGTAGTTTGCAGGGTGGATTAGGCTATACTGAACAAAGTATAAAGGCAATTTTCAATTCATTTAAGATCATTGAGCTGCGGAAAATGAAGAAGATAGAGCAGCCCCACGCCCTGTTCGGTGAATCGTTTATGTGGACGGCTTTGTTTCAGAAAAAATAAGTAAATCATGCGGGTGCTTCAGATAGGCAAGTTGCAACCAAGGCTTTACTTTGATAAGCTGCAACGAGTTAGAATGCACCCGCTATGTAAGTTAGATTACGGTTGACCCGTGCTAATGATGGCGTGGCTAATAGGCTAAACAGACGGTTCAGGGTGAGCACTTAAATGTTCGTGTAAAATGTACCAACGCCAATCTTTACGTACAAGTGCATTCGTTCCTCGTCCTCCACCTTGTTTGAATACGCCTTGCTCATAGCCCTGCCAATGAAATTCATATACGCACACTGCAGTATCCTCTGCTAAGGAGACCCATTGCACATTTTCAATGCGGTACGTTTCCTCCTTAATGGTGTCCCAATTCCGATTGAAGACAGCTCGAATAGCATCCATCCCACAGTAGGTTCCGTCCGAAAATATGTATACTGCCCCCTGCGTGATGAGCTCTGCAACATTGTCAAAACAATGTGAGTTTGTTGCATCTTCATACTGTTTCATAAATCGGTTTAATTCTTGGATCATGGTGTTCCCTCACTCTTGTATTGGAATACCAATATCATAGAGGGCCATTCTCCGAAATTCAAGGAGCTTACTATAAATAATAGTATGTGAGCAGTAAAAAATAGAGCCACACGAGCGGCAAAAAACACGCTCCACGTGAATCGAGACGGAGCGTGTTGGATAAATGTGGTTGAATATCAATTAGATTAAGCCAAATTCTTTTCCGACCTTCGTCAGCGCTGCAAGTGCGAAGTCTAAGTCCTCGCGTGTATGCTGGGCCGTTACGATCAAGCGAACACGCCCTTTGTCCATCGCAACGGTTGGATAGACGATACCTTGCGCAAATACGCCTTCCTCAAGCAAACGGCTTGAAAAGTCCATCGCACGCGCTGGCTCGCCGACAATAATCGGAATAATCGGCGTTTCGCTTACGCCGGTATCGAAGCCTAGCTTCTGAAGCTCCGCGCGGAAGCCATTCGCGTTCGTCCACAGACGCTCAGTCAGCTCTGGCTCGGTTTGCAGCACGTCAATGGCTGCTAAGCACGTAGCAGCGACAGATGGCGGCAAAGACGTGCTGAACAAGAAGGAGCGCGCTTGATGCGTTAAATAATCTTTCAGCACATGTGAGCTGGCGACGTAGCCACCGACGGCACCGATCGCCTTCGACAAGGTGCCGACTTGAATGTGCACACGACCATGTAAGCCGAAATGGTCGGTCGAACCTTTGCCATGCTTACCAAGCACACCGCTTGCGTGCGCGTCGTCCACGTAGACGAGCGCATCATAGCGCTCTGCCAGCTCGACAATGTGCGGTAGCGGCGCAATATCGCCGTCCATGCTGAACACACCGTCCGTCACGATAAGCCGTTGACGGAACTGGCTGCTTTCGCGCAGCGTTGCTTCAAGCTGATCCATATCTTTATGCCCGTAAATGCGCTTATTCGTTTTCGTCAGTCGAATACCGTCGATAATGCTCGCATGGTTCAACTCGTCGCTGATCACGACATCGTCTGGCCCGAGAATGGAGGCGAGCACGCCTTGATTCGTTGTGAAGCCGGATTGGAATACGAGTGTCGCTTCCACGCCTTTAAACTCCGCCAACCGACGCTCCAACTCGTCGTGAATGTCGAGTGTACCTGCGATCGTGCGCACAGAGCCCGCTCCGACACCGTACTTCTCCGTTGCAGCAATTGCCGCCGCCTTCAGCTTCGGATGCTGCGTCAACCCTAAGTAGTTGTTCGAGGACATTTGCAGTACACGACGTCCTTGCCAGTCCATCCAACGGTCAGAACCACCTTCCCACACCGTTAGCGGCCGGTAGCGGCCTGCTGCTTTCAATTGATCGATTTGGGCTTGAAGATAATTTAAATCTGCCATATTCGAAACACCTCCACATTTATCTTAATCATGCATAAACACAATTTTGCCGCAGTTCCCTGACGCCATTAGGTCGAATGCTTCTTCGTATTGATCAAGCGTAAACTGATGTGTAATGAGCGGCGACAAGTCGATGCGTCCGTTCTCTAGTAAACCTTTTAGCTGATACCACGTATCATACATACGTCTGCCCGTAATGCCTTCAACGCGCAATCCTTTAAAAATAATGTCCTCCGCCAAGTCAAACGACACTTCACGTGTCGGTATACCAAGCAACGACACCCGCGCCGCATTCGCTGCCGCTTTAAATCCGTCACGAATCGCTCCTGGATGACCGGACATTTCAAGTACAACTTCGATGCCCTCACCTTGTGTAAGGGCTTTCAATTGCTGCACCATTGAATTATCGCTGTTATCGATAAGAACGTCCGCGCCCATCGTCTTCGCCATCGCAAGCCGATACGGGTTAATGTCGATCGCGTAAACCGTGCCGCTGCCGCAAGCTTTTGCCACCGCAATCGCCATAAGACCAATCGGCCCACAGCCGATAACGGCCACGCTTTTGCCGACAATATCACCGGACAACACCGTTTGCACAGCATTCCCCAACGGATCTTGCAAACATGCGATCTCGATCGGCAGCTTCGGATCATTATGAATGATGTTGCTTGCCTTGACGACGGCATAGGTAGCAAAGCAGCCTGGAATCGTGATGCCGAAGCTTTTCGTATTCGGACACACATGAGCATTGCCCGTACGGCATGCCTTACACGTTCCGCACACAACATGTCCTTCTGCTGATACATAGTCGCCTACTTTTACGTTTGTCACTTCTTCGCCAATCGCTTCTACGATCCCTGCAAATTCGTGACCAAATACGTTAGGTGTAACGACAGTTCGCGCTGCCCATTCGTCCCACTTATATATATGAACGTCTGTGCCGCATATGGATGAGGTCTTCACCCGCACAAGTACGTCGTGCGGACCGCATGTCGGCACAGGAACTTCTTTATATACAGCTCCAGAGACACGGTCTTGCTTCACTAAGCCCATCATGGTTCGTGTCATTTTGTAATTGCTCCCCTCGCCATTATTGCTTAAAATAGATAGTAAATAAATGGTTCAGTTTTTGCTTTGTATACTATATTATACATCTGTACGTTATATTGTACAGATGATTTTGGTATGTATTGCCGATTATTTTTACGACTATTTTTTACTGGAAGGTTGGAGAAGAAAGTGACTATGCAAGAGCCGATACATAAAAAAATCGGAAAAAACCTGCAAGACATTCGCAAGTCACGCGGATTAAGCCTCGATCAAGTATCAGAAATGAGTGGCGTTAGTAAAGGGATGCTTGGTCAAATTGAACGGGGAGAGTCAAATCCGACGATCTCGGTATTGTGGAAAATTGTAAACGGGCTGCGCATTTCGTTCGCCACGTTAATGGAAGACTCGTCGCCGACCGTCTCGGTCATTTCGGTGGAGGAACTTACGCCATTTAAGGAGGAAGATGGTGCTTATCGCGCCTATCCTATTTTTCCTTTTCAACAAGATAAAGGCTTTGAAGTGTACAGTGTCGTGATTGACCCTGGGTGTTCGTATACGTCTGAAGCTCACTATGAGGGTGTTGAAGAATTCATTATGGTGATGGAAGGCGAGCTGCAAGTGTATGTCGGGGGTGAATCGTATACGCTGAAACCGAACCTTGCCATGCGGTTTACCGCTGATCAGCAACATACGTATGAAAATGTTACAGACCGCCCCATTCGGTATATTGCGCTCATTCATTACCCGTCCGCAAATCGCACATAATGGGATGATACATCTTAAAAAACAGGGGCTGCATTAAGCGGCCCCTGTTTTTTCGTGTGCGAGCACCATTATCGAATGATGTTCGCCTGTGTGTTTACGTTGTTAACGTGTTTACGTGTATTCGTATATTATCGCAAAGGGGCTCCCAATATCGTCGATTGTCGACCCATTAAGGTAAACGGTAGCAGCATTCGAAATGGAAACGGGAATGGGTTGGTCATGCTGTCGATTAATGTTTTTGCTGCGGCATAGCCCATTTCAAATTTAGGAATATGAATAGATGACAACTGTGGTGAGCTGTACTTGGCAAAATCAATATCGTCAATTCCGATAAAGGCTACGTCCTGCGGAATAGATAGCCCCAGCTCCGTCACGGCTCGCATGGCTGCGATCGCCATCATGTCGCTTGCACAGAACATAGCTGTTGGATAATTGTCATTGGTGCGCAGCAAATGGAGCATCAATTCATAGCTCTGGTCAGCTTCCCATTTTGCATTAATGATCCATGCTGGATGTAGTTCTAGCCCTGCCTCTTCCATTGCTAATTTATAGCCTCGAAAGCGTTTTTCGCGTTCTAATTGGCCAAGCAAACCTTCCCCACCAATGAAACCAATGTCACGGTGACCTAAGTCTACTAAATGTTGCACGGCTGTTCGCGCTGCATTAACACGGTCATAAGAAATGACGGGGATGTCTGGGTCAGCTACATCTATCCCGATCATTAACGGCACACGTTGTTTGAACCAATCGTATAATGGCCGATTCAACCCTTCGATACATATAAGCCCGTTGAGCTGGCGATGTTGCAGTAATGCCTGCCGCATAGCCTCGCTTTCGAGTTCGGCTTGTGTATGTATAAAGGCGAGTTGGATGCCTTCCTCGTGTAATTTTGTTTCTATTCCTTGCAAAATAGGAGAAAAATAAGGGTGGTTATACTTATTATCAGGCAGTGACAAAATGCATCCGACCGCTTTCATATCCGAAACATGTTCGCCACGGCTCTTCGGTATGGGCCCACGACGTTTCGTACTGGACGTGTCATAGTTTAACGATTTTGCGATGTGCCAAACTTTTTGCCTCGTCTCTTCACTAATACGTCTGCTGTTATCGTTGTTCAGCACTCGTGATACTGTGGAAATGGAAACGCCTGCCTGGTGTGCAATATCTTTAAGCGTAGCCATTCTCCCCCTCCTTTTAAGCATGAATCTCACATGCCATGTAAATTTTCTTTATTGGTAAATTATACTTAGGGTCGAAGCAGATGAAAAGATAGCAGAAGAATTCGGTTTCGGAAACAGCGATTATAAGGTGAAAACGATTGTGGTGCATAAGTAATTGTAGAGCTAAAGTGATCGTGCGGCTAAAGTGATCGTATAGCAAAAGCGAGATCAAACAAATGTAAATATGCATTCCAGCGTGTCGAGAAAACGCTGTTTGTTAAGACGAGGGTTTCTCTTAATTGAGATAATGGCAAGCAGCTTCGCATTTATCGGTTGGTAGTCAGTTGATTCACTGTACCCCTCTCCTAACGGTTGCCACAGTTGTTATTTCAGCGAATATGAGCCCATTCTAAATTTAACGGTTATGATGGCGCTTATTACGCTGAAAATAGCTGGATTTGGAATGAAACTAGAGAAATAAGCTCACCTATAACCGTTAGAAATCAAAACGAGGCAAATCTGGCGATATAGCCACTGTGGCAACCGTTAAGAACTAACTTTGCTTTCTCAACAAGCTGAAGGGGACGACCTCTAGTGGCCGTCCCCTTTTTGCTAAATGTAGGCGTGAGAAGTATGTTACATGCTGTGCGTTGGATGCTGCGCGTCTCATTTTTCATTCAGGAAGTGCAATGCTTCATAATACATTCACAGCCATACACGAAACGCTGCCGTGCTAGCCTTGTTCCGCTAGGGCCTGCAAACAACAGGGCTTCGCAGTCCGTAGCAAATTGAACAATTTGTCGTTTGTTCAATGGCAGCAGCGCAGCATGATGTTGCACTTGCTTCGACTTCCCTGCTTGGATCATTTGTTCACTCTCTATACGCTCCCCTACCTGCTGAGCATATTCTAACAAAGTCATACCTACTGCGCGTGCTCCATACCTAGTCTCTATTAAGCACCACGCAGCCTCCCCCAAACGCAATATCCGTTGCGGGGAGGCGGGATTCTCTTGAGCTTGCTTCCGCAATAAGCGCCGTAATGCTCGCTCTGGCTTGTCCCGCCGCCTCAATTGCATAGAGACATAAGTCGCAAGCACCAATAGCATGGCTGACACAAGCCCGAGTAAGGCAGCCCACTCACGCTTCATATAGTCTGCTGCCACCTGAATTTCTCCCGCAACTTTACGAGCCAGTTGCAAGGTTGCGTGGAACGGCTGCACGAGTTGCTCATACCAAGTAGGCCGTTCAGGTAGCGCGTGCTGTGCTTTTATTTCGGTCATTAGAAATGACTTTGCCGCTTCAAATGCAACGGCAGCCTTGCTGTTGGATACGCCCGATCCACTAATAACCGAAAAATGATCGGAGCTTGCTAGCGTAATAACGTCGGAAGACAGCTTGCCTAACCTAGCAGGAGGCTCATTTAAATCAGTAGTGACATTAGAGACATTAGAAACATTAGAGTCATTTGAGCTAGAAGTTCTACTCGTTGTATCAGACTGATTAGATATACTGCTCATATCGGGTAATCTAGTTGCATTGGACGAGCTAATGGCGCTAGTCCCATTATGATTTGACCACTCGGCGTTAGGCGTCGCTTCGAACGCAATCCATCCGGCTTGGGGAA
Organism: Paenibacillus sp. 481; assembly: GCF_021223605.1. Taxonomy (NCBI): domain Bacteria; kingdom Bacillati; phylum Bacillota; class Bacilli; order Caryophanales; family Paenibacillaceae; genus Paenibacillus; species Paenibacillus sp. 481. The sequence goes on along the minus strand of NZ_CP075175.1, from coordinate 3,093,417 downwards.
AATAAACTTCCACCCACGCATGTGCATTGGCTGCACGAACGGCATACTGGCCAGGGGCTTCTGCCTCTCCTGGCGCAAAGCCTTTTACCCAACGTGCAGGAACGCCTTGTGTCCGCAGCATAACGACCATTGCCGATGAAAAATGCGTGCAATATCCTTGCCGCTGATCGAACAAGAAATGATCGACAAAGTCGCTTCCTTGTGGCGGTACTGACGAGCCACTCATCGTATACGTATATTGTCGCTGTAAAAAGTGCTGCACCCGCTGCACTTGCTCATACCTGCTACCTGCTCCAAATGTAACTCTTCGCGCCAATTCCCGTACGCGCTCAGGCAGTGTCGAGGGCAGAGCTAGACCTTGCTCTCGAATTGGTGCCTTTTCTATCGGATCAACGGCCGCAGACAGAGTAGAACTCTGATGAAGTCGCTCTATATCGTGGCGAACAACTTGCGTCACGTATTCATACTCTAGCGTCTGACTTTTTGCTTGATTGCTTGCACTGCCCGCGTCAATTGCATTACCTGCATTGCTTGTATTGCCCATGTCATTTGCATTATCTGCCTTGCTTACATTTCCTGCATTGCCTACCTCGCTTGTATTACCTACCTTACCTGTATCGCCCATCCTGCCCGTATTGCCTACCTCGCTTGTATTGCCTACCTTACTTGCATCGCCCATCCCGCTCGTATTACCCGCCCTACTCATGTTGCTTGTATTGCTGTTGTTGCTAGTGTTACTTGCTTCAGCTGCATGACCTGTACGATTCGCAATGTCGGCATTACTTTGCGCCGCCGCTGAATCCACAGTCCAACGTTCTGCAGCAGCATCGTAAAGCAGCGTGTTTAATTTCGCTGCGGATGCAGGCGCAAGGCGCTCCACCCTTCCGCCGAATACGAGCGGTATCGTCGGCTCCCAATCGACCCATATTATGCGTTGACGCACCTGTTGAACCTTGTGCTGCTGAACGCCCTCCTGTAGCAACGAATCCGCAGCTTTCACCCGCGTAACCCCCGACTGACCATACTCCCAGCCACGCCCCGTATAAACCGACTTCGACTCTGCCCGCCAATAGGTCGGCTCAGGTGTTGTCGCGCGGAACAATACTCGGTTATCCTCCTTAACAGGCATACCTAAGCTCGAATCGTTATTGCTATATCCCGAAAAAGCTATAGCTGCACGTTCAGCATCATTCGCACGGTTGGGCATCCTTGTCCCAGACATATTTATTCCAAATGCGTTCGTCGCCAAAGCAGAATATGAACCACTCTGCTTTAGATTCGATACCCACTCCTGTAACGGTAGCAACGGTTGCTGCTCCACTCCACGGTCCATTTGCAATAAAATCGCACCACTCCCAGCAACCCCTGCTGTTACTACAATCATACCAACGAGCCACCGAACAGGCTGGCGATGCGCTTGCTCCCACGTATGACGCTGGCCCGTATCTTGCTGCCGCCGTTCGTCTAAATGCAACCAAGCAGACAGCAGCATACCCCAGCAAAAAGCCCGCAGCACGTTGTCTGCCACATCAATACCAAACCCCCACTGCAAACCGAACAAGTAAAGAATAGTCGTAATTGCAAAAAAAGAGACGGTATGGCGGTTAAACATAAGCGCCTGCACGGACGCGGTCAACATTGCCCAGCCGGCGAGCAGCAGTATTGTTCGTGTTTCGCCACTCGTATGCAACCAATTCCCATTTACCCCATGTTGTATATCCTCAACAAATGCAGTAAGAATCGACTGCGCACCTATTTTGACGGCTACCAACGCGGAAGACAGAAACCACAAGAAACCTTGCACATCACTATCACCCGAAACATGCGGAATACGATAAATGCCGAACATCCAAGCTGTCGTCATGAACATAACGACCACTCGAAACAGCACGGACCATACAGGATTTCGTACTACGAGCCCTATCGCCAAAAATAGGCCGACCGCAATCGTCACCGGAGCAACTTGGTGAAAATCGATTCGTTTGCCAAGCTCAAATAACGGCACGAACCACTCTACGAATAGAGCAAATAACAAGATAGAGAAGCCTAACCGCCTACAATGCACCTTAAATGGGCTAGAGTGATCTTTCCATGGGCTGTTGAGCGTCTGCATATCCAAACTCCGCTCCCCCCTTCATCCATAAAGCAGAAGCACTATGTTCGTTGTCCTCTCTGAAATGTGCTGCATCTTGTTCTATTGTTCGTGGCATAGATTCCGCTGCGACTGTTGCTGCAACCGCAACTTTATGTTGAGGAGGGAGCTGCACCGTTACCCATTGATTGATCGGGGTATTCCCCATCAACGCTTGCACTTGCTGACCCGTATGCTCGCTAGCATCAGAAGCAACAACGGATACAACCCGTCCGGCCAACCGTACATTTGGATGGAGTGAGCTCGAACCCGATTGCGGCTCCTTGCCCCACGTGGCGGCATCTTTTGCTTTAGGCCCAGCAACAGCTAAGGCCAAGAGCGCGTTCCAGCCCCCTGACAGCGTAATTCCGCTGCTTAGCCACTGCATATGTACTTTAATCCCGTCATGCATCGCCGTGCGGATGACGTCTGCTGTCGCACTCACAACCGCTTCCATCTGTTCAAGTTTGTACGCCACCTCATTTGGCGGCAGCGCTGTAAAGCAAGTCTCATCACTCCAGCCGCGATCATCGACGATAATGTGCAAGGCTACGTCTGCTCCCGCTTCAGGTACACGCACAACAAGCGTGCGCCGCTTGGCATACGTACGCCAATCAATGGAACGCCATGAGTTCCCAGGACGGTATTGCTGCAACTCCATTCCAGGTGCACCATTAGCGTACTCCTGATTGCGATCATGGTCTGCGGAGTCGTCTCCATTTGGCTGAATAAAATGAGCCGTGGATCGCAGTTGAGCTTGCTTCTGCTCCATATGCCTCTCTTGCTCTATCGAAGCAGCATGTGTATTGCGTGCGTATGATCCATGTGAAGCAGCATAAGGAGTAGCATGTGAACCAACATGTGTCACAGCTTGAGCGGCGAATGATGTTGTTGCGCATCCCTCTGGGAGAATGACACAGACTGGTGCCTCTCCCTCGTCTAGAGGCAGCTTTGCGCTGCGTACGAACCACCCGAACAAATCACCAGTTTGCAATTCGGTGCTAACTAACTGATAAGCTCCGCGTGGAGCTCCGGCAAAAGAGCAGGAGTAAGCAACCGAACGTCTACCTCGTAAAAAAAGGAGCCTGCGGCACAACCATCGCCCACCGTCTCCACCTGCTCGCTCCCACACGTCGGTTACAGTTATCCACGTTAAACGGTGTCGTGCAAAAATTGTGATATGGACGGCAAAATCATCCCCTTCACGTTCGTTCATCGGCCGACGCACCACACGGACATCTCGTAAGGCAAATAGTCGTAACCATAGACCGTATACGATGAACAACAAGAGTAAAGTAGCGATGAAGGATTCCAACATACTTTGACGTGACCAGCCAAGCACAGCTAACCATACGCAAGCACCTAACGTGAGTACCCAACGCAAAGTCGCCTTCATCGGAAAAAGCCTCCAAACCAGATATTTTTCTTGGTCATAGTAGCGTTAGCAGCACTAGTCGCGTTAGCAGCACTAGCAGCGTTAGCGGCGCTAGTCGCGTTAGCGGCACTTGTCGCGTTAGCGGCACTTGTCGCATTAGCAGCACTTGTCGCGTTAGCAGCGCTAGTCGCATTAGCAGCGCTAGTCACGTCAGCAGCGTTAATGGCGCTGCTTGTCCTAGCGTCAGCCTGAACAGCGGCCACCGACGCAACGGAATACGGAAGCCCCTCACGCCCAGCGAAGCTAGGCACAGCCGATTGCCGCAGCACATCGGCCAGCACGGACGCTTCCGTTGCGCCGCCAACTCTCGCGTCAGGGCGCAACATAATGCGGTGAAGCAGCACAGCCTCTGCTACCGCCTTAATATCATTCGGGATCACAAATACGCGTCCCGATACAAAAGCGTGTGCTTGCGCAGCTCGCATTAAGGCGAGCGTGCCACGTGGACTAACACCCAGCGCCACTGCACGATGCTGGCGTGTTTGCTGGGCAATGTCCGCCATATAACGGGATAATGCCGGATCAAGGTGGATGGAGCGGATGCGCCGCCTAATAAGCTGCCATTCCTCCGGCACAAATAACGGCCTTAAACGGCGCAGCGGCCCTGCATCATCCTGCCGCAGTAGCATTTCCGCTTCGGCCTCGATCGCTGGATAGCCGAGCGATAAGCGCATCATAAAGCGATCCATTTCCGCTTCCGGCAGATGATGTGTTCCTGCAAAGGAGAGCGGATTTTGCGTAGCGATAACGACAAAAGGTTGCGGCAGCGGACGCGTCACCCCGTCTATCGTAACGGCCCCTTCTTCCATCGCTTCCAATAGGGCCGATTGCGTGCGCGCTGGCGCACGGTTCAGCTCATCTACCAGCACCACATTGGCATGCAGCGGTCCCTCGCTATAGCGGAACCCACCTGTGGATGGCTCCCAAATCATACTGCCCGTAATATCAGCGGGCATCACGTCCGGTGTCATTTGCACCCGACGAAAGCCACCGCCGACTAAGCGAGCCAATCCTTTGGCAAGCATCGTCTTGCCGACACCTGGAACGTCCTCTAGCAGGATATGACCTCCCGCTAATAGGGCAATTCCAGCCAGACGAATCGTGTCGTCCTTACCTGTAATAACCGTACCTAACTGTTCCAGCAACTTAGGCCATATATGTTCAGCGAACAAGTCAGTCCACACCTCATTTTTGTCCCTCACTATGCTCATCTTTTTCCCTCCTTATTTTCAACATGATAGTGACAACCATAAGCCGCTCAACAAAAAAAGACCCGGAACGATTCCCGCACGCATTTGCACGCTTGATGAACCGTCCCGGGTCGCTCTAGTAACTAGCTTCGCCCAAGTTAATAGATTTCAAACCTAGTTATTTAATTTTATGGCGTTACTGTCGTCAGTTCGTACGTATTCAACTCCACCTTTAGTACACGCAACATTTGCCGCAACGATACCCACACAACTTCCGATTCAGCTTGAATGTCTAGTGCTTGCCGCAATGCTCCTTCTGTCGGCTGCTGCTGTTCGATCGTGTTGCCCGTGACATCTAAGACGTACGTTTGCTCGTTCCACTCAATCTGAAGCAAATTCGTCTCGCTGTCCAACCCGACTTGCCCTCCCAATTGCTCTATGAGTTGACGCAGCGGGACGTACGTCTGTTCGTTCACGGTCTTGAATTGATTTGGCGCAAAGCGAATGTCGCCTTGATCGGTCTGAATGACCAACTGTGCTACACCCGTTGGCTGTACCACTTTAGTGGGCTTCGATTCTTTCGACTCTTTCGTCTCTTTTGTTTCTTTTGTTTCTTTCTTTTCTTTTGTTTGCTTGTCTACCAATTGCTTTGCTTGTGGCTTAGTCTTCACATGTTCAGCGATCCATGCTGCCGATACAGGCGTCCGCCCCCACCCCGCTGTGTTTGCCACGCGAAACTGCACGGGCTTCATCGTCGGCGTCATTTTTGCAAAGGTATAGCCTTTGTCTTTGTAATATTTGATAATCGCTGGCAGTGCCTTTACTGTCTCACCGTGACCACCGCTATCATGCATAAGCACGACCGTATGGGGTAGCAGGACACCTTTTTTCACAGCTGCAATGATTTCACTAGCAGGAACACCACGACGGCGAGAATCCGCGCTGTCTACGTTCCAGTCGAAGACGACATATCCCGCTCTAGCCAACAGATCGAAGTACTGCTGATCAAAGTTGGCATACGTTCCGCCTGGAGCCCGTACAAGTAGCGGCTCGCTGCCCGTTATATTTTCGATTGCCTGTCCGGTTTGCTGAACTTGACTCCAAAAATGACTAAAGTCGCTATATAACTCTTTATAATTATGGTCATAGGTATGATTGCCAAGTGCATGCCCATCGCTTACGATGCGCTCTACAAGATCTGGATTACGCTCTACTTGCTGGCCTAGTACATAGAATGTCGCAGGAACTTTCTCATTTTCCAAAATGTCGAGAACATCTTTTGTATGCTTACTCGGTCCATCATCAAAGGTAAGGTAGACGATCTTTTGCTGGTGTGAGGATGTGGCCTTGCTGCCAGTTTGGCTGCTCTTACCTGTCTTGCCTGCTTCATTCTGCTTGTTGTGTTTATTAGCTGTTGCGACCGCTTGCGATAATGAAAACGGCTGTCGTTCGTTTAACTGAAGTGATGTGGCATGTGATTGTTGCAGTGGTACTGCGGGAAGGGCTGAAGCATAGCTGACTTGATTCATGTTTAAAAAGGAGAGGTCAATCAAATTCCATGTACCCACTACTAACAAACTCGTACACCACATGCGAAGCGCGCGTAGCTTCCATTTTTTTCGCCAACGTTTGTTCATGTTATGAGGTCCTCCTCGTTCTCTGTAAGGGCTGCTGTAGAGTATATGGACGAGCGCCCTTGATGATGCCACCCGCCCCGTACTCAGGTATTCACGGTATTCACGATATTCACGTGCTTCAAGTTCTTTGCTCAAGCTTCCAATCGAATTTGCCCCATGTTCGTTGTATCGTACCCACCAATAGCTTGCAGTTCTTGGCGAAAATAGTCCGAGCGCAGCATGTCCAACAAACACTCTATCCAGCGCAAATGTTCTGGCTGCTTCAGCACGACAAGTTCATACTGCTCTTGAATGAGCGGCACAAAATCTAACCCAACAGCGAGCGCTGCCTTTTCCATACCGACACCGACATCTGCTTGTCCACTAGCAATGCAGCTTGCGACTGCCAAATGCGAGCTTTCCGTATGATCGTAGCCGATAATCAACTGTGGATCGATACGATGTAAACGCAACTGCTCGTCTAGCAATACTCGCGCGCCTGCGCCTCGCTCGCGATTCACGAGTCGCAGCCCTGATTTGGACAAATCGTTCCAACCTTGGATCGCAAGCGGATTTCCTTTTTGCACAAATAAACCTGCTGTTCGCTTGGCTACATGAATGACCATAAACGGAAATCCAACGAGAATGCTACGGATGTAGGGCAAATTGTATTCCCCTGTCTCGCCATCGAATAAATGCGTGCTCACGATATGAGCATCCCCGCGAAACATAGCAAAAAGGCCTTCCATACTACCAGCAAACGAGCGCAGCGGCCGAACCCCATTCGCTTGCTTCTCCAAATGACGCGACAGTAAGTCAAGGCAAATATCTTGCCCCGTAATGACTAAAGGCGACCCTGTGAATGTGCTTACTAACGATTGCGTGGATGCATCCGCAGATGCTGACGCTACTGACGCTGACGGCTGTTGAGCGTGATTAGCTTGCTGATAGCGTGAGCTCATCTGTGTTGCTGTTGTTACTCTAGTAGATCCTTTGCGCCCACGTTGTTTGTACGCTTCTAAAGTATCCGAATCCACACGCATTTGTTTGCCGACGCGATAGGCGGGAAGCTCGCCTTTTTTAATCAGGTCGTACACGGTCAGTTTCGATACTTTCAACAGTTGGGCAATATCTTGCACGGTATAGGAAACCGATTCGGTCATCGTCTCTTCTCCTCAACATATGTACTTCCTAACGCCCAAATTTTCCAACTTTTCTGATCATACGATCTATGCGCTAGGTTCGCAATAATAGAATCCTAATATTGTCGATATAACCATACAATTTTATACTGTTCATAACTACTTATAACGAATTATAATGATCTAAATCGATATATTAACCAAAATATAACACTTAACACAAGGAGGCCATTCGTTCAAATGAATGTATCAACACGCCCGTTTCAACATGGAAGCCAGAAAAGACAGCATCGTTCTGTTGCTTGGGTCACCTTGCTCGTCCTTGCACTTGTAGGAGTCATCGTAGGGTGTGGCGCACCTTCAAGCTCATCTTCCAGCGCTACTTCAAGCACTACTCCTAGTTCTCCTGCTAGCACTTCGGTGCATTCGGATCAAAGCGATCAGAAACCTGCGGCCCAAACGGAGCTCACGATCTCCGCCGCCGCTAGTTTGCGTGATGCGCTGCAAGAGTTGGAGCAGCAATATGAAAGCAAGCATCCGCACATTATGTTGAAGTTGAACTTTGGCGCCTCTGGTGCCCTGCAAAAGCAAATTGAGCAAGGCGCACCGACAGATATGTTTATTTCAGCTGGAAAGAAGCAAATGGATGCCCTTCTGGAGAGCAACCTTATTGATGACAAATGGCAGCGGCCGCTACTGCAAAATGATCTCGTCGTTATTGTGCCGCAAGACCGCAAGGCTGAGGCCGCTTGGAGCAAGCTTGATTCGCTGGAAGGCGACCTTGTAAAGCGCATTGCCATTGGTGCGCCTGACAGCGTTCCGGCAGGTTCATATGCCAAACAAGCGTTGGAGCATGCCGGTTTGTGGGACAAACTAAATTCTAAGTTCGTGCTGACGAAAGATGTACGGCAAGTGTTGTCTTACGTCGAGACGGGCAATGTCGATGCGGGGTTCGTCTATCGCACGGACGCGCTTACTTCTAAGAAAGCGGCTATCGCCCACACGGTCGATGCTGCGTCGCACAAGCCGATTGTGTACCCAATCGGGATTGTGAAGGCAACGGCTAATCAGGCGGAAGTGCAGCAGTGGTATGAATTTTTGCTTAGTGATACTGCCAAAACAGTGTTCGAGCGCCACGGTTTCCGCACGGCTGAGTAGGCCATGCAAGGTTAGCTAGCTGGTCGTAAATTGTTAGTACGTTGTTAGCTGCATAAACATGATCGTAAGCATGATCGTAAGCATGATCATAAGCACGATCATGAACATGGATCTGAGCGTGAACATCGACAATGACTTGGCTATGACACATACGAATTGGAGGCCTAATGATGTCGTTCTGGAGCCCGATTTTACTTTCTTTACAAATTACACTCGTATCCAGCGTCATCGTGATGGTTATTGGTATTTGCGCCGCTTGGACGCTTAAAAGGCGCTCCTTTCGCGGTAAGGTGCTTGTGGAAACGGCGTTTATGCTGCCGCTTGTACTTCCGCCGACTGTGGTCGGGTTTTTACTGCTTATTATATTAGGCAGGCGTAGTGTAGTTGGACAATGGATCGAGGCGTTGTTCGGCCAGCCTGTCATTTTTCATTGGTGGGGCGGAGTCATTGCGGCGGTAGTGGTATCGTTTCCGCTGGTGTATCAATCGCTCAAGGTTGGTTTTGACGGCGTTGAGGCAGAGTTGGAGCAGGCTGCACGTGCAGAAGGAGCAAATGAGTGGCAGGTGTTCCGCCACATTACGCTTCCGTTGGCGCGGCGGTCTGTGGTCGCCGCGTATATTTTGGGCTTTGCTCGCGGCTTGGGCGAATTCGGCGCGACGCTCATGGTTGCCGGCAATATTCCCGGCGTCACGCAAACGGTGCCGACGGCCATTTATTTTGCCGTGGACGGGGGCAACTTGACGCTTGCTTGGGCATGGTCAGGCTGCACGATTGCGATGTCTTTCTTGCTGCTGTTCTTAGCGAACCAGCGAAGATAGGCAGTGTGAGATAGGTTCGTGTATGGTACTTAAACATAAAGCTGGATTGTTCTACACTAAGAAAAATCCAGCTTTATGTTGTACGATTACCCCGTTGCGGACTGTGAATCCACTATCGAGCAACTTGAGAAACTTGTTACTGTCGCCAAGGACATAAATGCCACGCGGACATAGCGAAACGTGAGTCCACAACTGCATCATGCTTCGAGATACATAATGAAACATGGCTATGGCTACTAAACTACACTTAGCTACATCTTTATTAGATTAAGCTTGGCCCAGCTCGCGCACAGCGGTGAGGACTTCGTCGGTGTGGCCCGCTACTTTGACGCTACGCCATTCGCGCGCCAATTGACCTTGCTCGTCAATCAAGAACGTCGAGCGGACGACGCCGAAGTATTCTTTGCCGTACAATTTTTTCAACTGCCAGACGCCGAACAGCTCGGACACCTTCTGCTCTGTATCCGCAAGCAGCTCGAACGGCAAGCTATGCTTCGTAATGAACTTCGCGTGCGACTTTAAGTCGTCAGGGCTGATGCCGATAACAGTCGCTCCGTATTTTTCAAAATCACCGTGATAGTCGCGGAAATCGCACGATTCTTGCGTGCAACCTGGCGTATTATCTTTTGGATAAAAATAAATGACGACCTTGCGCCCGCGCAAATCATGCAGCGCAGTCTCCCCGCCATTGGAGGAAGGCAGTTTGAAATCAGGTACTGGTTGTCCAATTTGAACCGTGTGGGACATCGGATAACACCTCTTCTTCTATATCTTTTTCAACCAAGCAAATTATAAATAAATGCCCTCACTAGCTTACCACCTACCTGTACCGATTTCAAAAATCCAGCACTATATTCCGCCTTACTACACCTTTAAATTTTTCTCCTTGTATACCGTTCCGCGCCAAGTCATCCCACCATTTTTAGTTGTGTTATATATGCCTCGTAGCGATCCGAATATAAGGAACACGTGGAGTAGTGGATGCAGTAACCCGAACCAAAACCCACTTTTTAAAAAACGGCTGTTATTCGCGTACATCAACATAATAGACACGGCTGCAACCCCGCACATCGCACGAGTAACAGATGTACCAAAGCCGATCCCGATGAATGGATATATCATTAAAAGTGAAAATAAACTTGTGCTGATTGTTCTTCCCCACGTGAATGCCGTTTTTTCCACACTGCGAATCAATTGACCTAATGTTTCGTACCAGTTCCAGACTACAACTCTATCTCGTCCAAACACAACGTCTGACATAAAACCTTTCTCCTTAACCACCTTACCAAGCATCACATCATCTAGCGTGCATAAGGCTATCGCTTCATGTGTACCTATGTCCTCGTATGCCGAACGTTTAATCATATTAAATGCGCCAATCCCAATATGCTGTTTGCTGCCTCGTTCGCGAACTTTCCAAATCTGACCGAACGAACCCCCCACCATCATCACATAAGCCCCATATACTTTGGACCACAGGTGAGTGCCGCCAAACTCCGGAATGGCGGCTAAATGATCCAATTGATGATGTTCACCATAACGGATCGCCTGCTCCAACGCTTGTGGATGGTAAAGGCTGTCGGCGTCTGAGAACAAGATCCAATCACCGTCTGTTTGCATGCTGCCCACGTATAAAGCGTGGTTTTTGCCAAGCCAGCCCTCCGGCAGCTCTTGGATCGAAATAACGTGTAAGCGGGGGTACTTCTGCTGCATCTGCTCCAATAGAGGCAGCGTCTCGTCTGTTGAACGATCATTTACGACCGTAACTTCCAAATGCGAATACGTCTGTGCCATTAGGGAATCGACACAACGCTCAATCGCCTTCTGCTCATTACGAGCCGCTATAATGACACGTAATTTAGGAAGTGCTACGCCTGATTGCACAGGCAATGGATAAGAAATGTCCCTTAAATATGAAATTTTACGCAACTGAAACGTAAGCGGCAGCGCGATACAAGTCCATAGAACAACACTAAGCACGGCAAGTACGCCGTATACAATCGTCATATCCAACCCTCTCCTCTGTTAAAAGTTGAACACAGGTTCGATTTCCCATTCGTTGCTCGATAAAGTTGTCATTCTAATAAGTAGGAAGTTACGCAAAGGAGTCGATGAAGGAGTTCGTATTATCGTAGCTTACAATAGAAAGTGGAACATTCGTTCCTCTCCAATATATGTGAATAGACATTGTGAATCAAGACACTAAAGGTACGAAGCGTGAAAAAAAGCCGTCAACCGCATCAGGACTACCCTCTGTTAAAAAACAGGGGCGGTGTCCATCATAGCGGTGACGGCTTGTACCTACATATGCTACATACGTTTACTGCAACTTGAAGCGATTAACGAGCAATTGCAGCTCTTTCGACAACACTTGTAACTGCTCTGTCAGCTGCGATATCGTTTCGATGGAAGCGGATTGCTCCTCCGATGACGCCATCACATGCTGAACAGCGTTATGTGTCGTCGCTGAAATAAGCGCCATCTCATCTACCGATGCAGATATTTCTTCGGTGCCTGCGGACATTTCCTCCGTAGCTGCCGAAGCTTCTTGAACTTGGCTCGTCACCTGCTGCACGAGCTGAACAATGTGGGCAAACGTATCGCCCGCCTGCTCAATGACGCTCATCCCGACAGCTACGTCTTGGCGAACATGCCCCATCGCGCTTACCGTTTCGGCCATGCGCGTTCGCATATCAGCGATAAGCGCTGCGATTTGCGCAGCTGATGAAGACGACTGCTCTGCCAGCTTGCGCACTTCGCCCGCTACAACAGCGAAGCCTCGTCCAGCTTCACCAGCACGTGCCGCTTCAATGGATGCGTTAAGTGCCAGCAAATTCGTCTGCCCAGCTATCGTCGTAATGACTTCAACAATTTGCTCCACCTTATCCGAACGCTCGCTCAATTGCTGAACGACAGACGATGTCGTCTGCACGGATTGCTCGATCGACTTCATTTGCTTCGTCGCATCTTGCAACTTCACATGGCCTTGCTCCGCTTGCTCGGCAGATAGCGCAGCCACATCAGACATCGATGCCGTGTTCTCGGCGATCGACTGCACACCCTTAGCGAATTCCTCTAACGCTTGCGCAATCTCAGAGGAGGATTCTTGCTGCACCTGCGCTCCGTTAGCCATCTTCTCCACTGAACGGTTAATCTGTTCAGTTGCTTGTGCCGTGTCGCGGGTATTTTCCGCAACTACACTTGCACTATGCATTAATTCCTCTGCCCGCTCGTGAACGGTGCGGGTAATCGTCACCATTCCTTCAATCATACTGTTAAAGCTTGCTGTTAGCATTCCGATTTCGTCACGGGATTCGTAGCTGCCCCGTACTGTCAAATCTCCTTGCTCGGCCTTCAACATCAAGTGTTGAATTTGCTTCAACGGACGGGTAACCATCCGAACAATAAAGAAGCCCAGCACGCCTGACACCAATACACCAAGCACTGCAAACACCAACACCGTGCGTGAAGCTACATCGGCCAACTCACGTGCTTTACTCGTCTCGTTTAATCCTAGCTTTTCATTATAATCAACGAGATCATTCAGCACAGACTGCATACTTTCCCGAATTGGGCGAACCTTTTCGATGTACTGCCTATAAGCGGCTTCACTTTGCTTCTGCTTGGTAAATGCCATAGTTTGATTAAAGTATTCCCGGTATATTTTCAAATACGATTCAAATTGCTGCATACGTTTTTTTTCTTCATCATATTTCATAACTGCTTTATATTTTTTCAACTCTACATTGTTAGCCTGCTTTAACTTCTCCATTTCATTCATAAGTTCCGAAATTCGGCCATCATTCTTGGTGACCATAAGCTCGAACAACACCGCATCGCCAGCTCGAACGTTGGCGATAACTTCTTTTACCGAAATGATGCCTTGTAAGTTATGCTCATAAATACTTTTGTTCGTTTGCTCAATGGTCGATAACGAGCCTCTAGCAATTACGGTACACAAGGCTAAAAACAGCACACCGCTTAATACGAGCAGCCCTATTTTTGTTACCGTTTTCACATCTTTAAACCTAAAACTCAAGTTGATGTCCCCTCTCAGATGTACTCTACTTATTTATCGACATTTTTTGATACATTTTTGAGGGCTCATCCAGTATATGATGAATAATATTTATATCTTTACCTTTGAGCATACCACCGCCCGCTGTATGGGCATACCTTATTCCCATTTTCTTAGTACAAGTACAGATTCGACATATAAAAAAAGAACAGACAGCGCATCTGCACTATCTGTTCCCCATTTTAATCATAACAACCTTAAGATCCTGCTCCGCGGTATCTTTTCACACCGATGTTCCACATCGTCAAACCGATTGTAAGAAACACAACGCCTACGACAGGCGTCAGTAGCGCCATTAATTGCATTCCCTTGCCATTCAAGAAGTAAGAGGCTGGAATGATACCAACAAAGGCGAACGGCAAAATCCACGTCAACAGCACTTGGATAGCGCGGTTATAAATCGTAAGCGGATAGCGCCCGTAGTTCTGAATGTTCCAGACTAGCGGCAAGATGCCGGTTGGCGCATCCGAGTAGAACGAAATCGACGTCAGTCCGGAGTAAATACCGAAGTAAATCATTACCGAGCTGATAATCATCACGAGCAGCATCAGAAACTCGAGAATGCCGAACGACAGTCCCAGCTGCGCTCCACACACCCCCATCAGCACAGCCCCGACGATGGAGCCAATCAGGGAAGGCGGATCGATATTTTCAAGCAAGATTTGAAATAAATTGTAGGCAGGACGGGTCAAAATACGGTCCATCTCGCCTTTTACGATATAGCGCTCACTGAAGTTCCACAGGCTAAAGAAGCAAGTAAATATGCCATATGGAATCATAAAATAACCATAAACGAACACCATTTCATCACGCGTCCACCCTGCTAACGTTGGCGTATGCATAAACACGACAAAAATAAAGATGAGGTTCGTGATTTGGAAAAACAGGTCCGAAATGACTTCAATCCAAAAGTCCGCGCGGTACGTTAACCGCGTTTTGATATAATTTTTTAAATATTCAGACACGAGTCCAGCATAGTACATTCCGCCTTAACCTCCTTGCACGAACAGGCGCTTCCGCGCAGATCGCCATAGCAAAATAATCGGAATAATGAGCAGAACGAACCACAATAATTGAATGCCGACAACACCCAATATCCGCTCATCTGGAATGCGTCCCGTAAATACAGAGCTTGGCAAGTACGTGATCGCCTGAAATGGCAGCCACTCATTGGCCGCCAACAGCCAGCCAGGGAAGAACGAAATCGGGATAATAACGCCTGAAAATAGGTCGACCACAACCCGCTTCATACGCATTAATCCTTCGTTATTTTCCAAATAAAACGCCATTAAGCCCGTAATAATGTTAATTTGCGAGTTAATGAGAAAGCTCATAAACAGCATGAATAAAAAGATGATCCACAGCTTCGGATCGGTTGGTAGCTTCACCGGAAACAGCAGGCAAGCGATGATCATACCTGGTGTCATAAACAAGAGCAAGCGGAATATACCTTCGCCGAAGCCTTGCATCATTTTCACGATGACGTAGTTGTACGGACGTATAAACTGAATCGCGACACTCCCGTCGCGAATATCGTTCGCAATTTCACGGTCTAGATTGTTGAAATAAAAAGCACGCGCCATCCATGAGACCGCAATATAAGTCGTCATCTGATCAGCGGTAAATCCGCCCAGCGTTTCTTGGCCGCCGTAAATCGCCTTCCACGTGAAGTAGTACACCCCGATGCTCAATGTATAAATTAAAATACCCGTGTAGTAGTTTACACGATAGGCAAGCATCATGAGGAAGCGCATACGGATCAGTTCTAGGTAGGCGCTACCCATGTTTAACGCCCTCCGCTTCCTTCTCCACTTCCTGCTCTTTCACCTGAGCGGCTGCATGCGAGTCAGCTTTAACTGCTGCTTTCGAGTCCGTGTCGACTGCTACGCGTGAGTCAGCTTCGACCTCTGCATGTGAGCCAATTTCGACTGTTGCCTGCTCCTGCTGCTGCGGTTTATCCGCGCTACCTGTACGGTAAATTTCACGAACAATATCGTCGGTGTTCGTCTCGACAATTTTCAGGTCCGAAATAGACGCCCCACCAACAACGCGACCGATCACATCAGACACATTCATGTCCAGCGGTACGAGTACGCTCGCCTCATACGGCGATGTAATCGTCCACGACAACGTGGCGAAATCACTCGTCAACGCCTCCACATCGCCAGCACGCATCGGCTTGGCGAATTGGAAATGCACCTCGCGGCCTTTGCCCCACGTCGCTTTGAGCGTGTCCAAGCCACCATCATAAATGATGCGGCCGTCATCTAGCATAATGACGCGCGAACAAAGCGCTTCGATGTCCTGTAAGTCATGGGTCGTGAGCAATATCGTCGTTCCGTGCTCACGGTTGATCATCTTCAAGAAGTCGCGAATTTCCGTCTTAACGATGATGTCGAGCCCGATTGTGGGCTCGTCTAAGAACAAGACGGACGGTTGATGCAGCAACGAAGCGACCAACTCACAACGCATGCGCTGTCCCAGACTGAGCTTGCGCACAGGACGGTTGAGCAGCTCTTGCAATTGCAAGCGCTCAACTAAATCATCCAGCCGCCGTTTAAAGTCCTGCTCGGACACACCGTAAACTTTGCGCAGCAGACGGAACGACTCGATAACGCCGATATCCCACCAGAGCTGGCTCCGCTGACCAAATACGACGCCGATCTCACGAACGAACTTTTCGCGCTCCGCAAACGGAATGTATCCGTTCACGCGCAGTTGGCCGGATGTCGGGACGAGAATGCCCGTCAGCATTTTAATCGTCGTTGATTTTCCGGCTCCATTCTCGCCAATGTACCCGCAAATTTCACCTTGCGGAATCGTAAACGATATATCTTTAACCGCCATCACTTCGTTGTACTCGCGCTTAAATAAATCAAGCAGCGCTCCTTTGAGTCCCTCACGGTTGCGCTGCACGTTGAACGTTTTACGTAAATCATGCACTTCAATGGCATTCATGATTGCTATGTTTCATCCCTTTCCTGCCTGTCCTAAACTTCTGAATCCTGTCGCCTGTGAACGGCGAGCGAAAATTGCTATAATAATGAGATAGACAAGTTATTGATTTTATCACATACCATTTAATATAGCATGTTAAACGCACAAGATGAATGCATCTGCTCCGACATCATGATCAGACAACCCCTGAACAGCTGATGCGGAAAGGACGGTCAACGATGACGGTCATCTTGAGAAAATATTGGAAGCACGCATTGATCACCTTCCTGCTACTCGTAAGTTGTGGAGTCGGTTATTATGTGTGGGCGATGTACAGCAGCTTGGACGGCTTGAAAAAGCCACCTGAGCAATCGCGTTTTCAACCAGTCCTCCATAAATTGCCCAATCCGAAACGGATTGAACCGCCAAAATGGGTAGGCGAAGAGCGGGTAAACATTTTGCTGTTGGGCGGCGATTCTCGCGGGCTAAAGGTGAAGGAAGTGCCCCGCTCGGATTCGATTATGATCGCGTCCTTTGATCCGAAAGCGAAACGAGCGAATTTATTCTCCATTTTGCGTGATACCTATGTAGACATTCCGGGTGTTGGTCGTGATCGTATGAATGCAGCACTTGCGCTGGGCGGGCCTGAGTTGGCAATGAAGACAGTGGGCAATTGGACAGGTTTGGACATGCAATATTATGTGTATACCGATTTCAAAGGATTTATTGCTCTGATTGATGCCTTAGGCGGCGTCGAATTTGAAGTCGAGAAAGATATGATTTATACGGACAGTGCTGATAAGAACCAGTTCAATATTCATTTGAAAAAGGGCAAGCAGGTGCTTAACGGCGAAACGGCGTTGATGTACGCCCGTTTTCGGTATGATGCGATGTCTGACTTTGCCCGTACGAAGCGGCAGCGCGACTTGATGCTAGCTGTGGCGAATAAGATGAAGTCGGCGTGGTCGATTATTCAGTTGCCGAGTCTGATTAATAAGGTGTCGCCGCATGTGGAAACGAATTTGTCGGCTGACGACATTATTAAGCTGGCTTCGCTCGGCTATGATAGCAGCGTTGGACAGAGCCATCAACTGCCGCCGATGGGCTTGGTCACGGATATTAAGGTGAACCATTCGGCGATGCTTGGCGTTACGGATATGAAAAAATTCAAGGCGTATATTCAACAGGCGTTGCAGCCGCCTAGTGCTCAATCATCGAGCATGCAGCAGGGTGTTGGACAACGGGACGAGAAGCAGCAGAACACGCAGCTGCCGAGCAACCAGCAGAACGCGCAACAGTCGAGCAAACAGCAACAGGGCGGGCAACAGCCCAGCAACCATTTGCAAGATGTTCAGCAGCAGAATCGTTCAGGAACTGATATAAATGCAAGTAAATCAGACAGCTCTAAGGTGCTAAAGCATAATGACCTGTGGAGTCACTAGCAATTGACTCTCTTGTTACTGTGAAGCTTTTAGGATGTATATTTGCATTAATGTTCGCTTTACATTTGGTAGCTACACTAGCTCTAGGACTCTATATCCTAATTCATAAATTAATTATGCAGTAAAAGGAGAACTCTAACTATGACAACAAATCGAACTCGTTCTGCGCAGCTATATGAAGAAGCACTACAACACATTGTGGGCGGGGTCAACAGCCCGTCTCGCTCCTTTAAAGCAGTAGGTGGCGGAGCGCCCGTCTTTATGGAGCGCGCGCAAGGTGCCTACTTCTACGATGTAGACGGCAATAAATACATCGACTACTTGGCCGCATACGGCCCGATTATTACAGGTCATGCGCACCCGCACATTACCGAAGCAATTGTGCGCGCAGCTCAGAACGGTGTGCTATACGGCACGCCGACCGAGCTTGAAATCAAGCTGGCACGCATGATGAAAGAAGCGGTGCCTTCGCTCGACAAGGTACGGTTCGTCAACTCCGGCACAGAGGCGGTCATGACGACGATTCGTGTTGCCCGCGCCTATACGAAGCGCACCAAAATTATTAAGTTCGCCGGCTGCTACCACGGCCACTCTGATCTTGTACTCGTTGCCGCAGGCTCTGGCCCGTCCACTCTGGGCATTCCGGACAGTGCCGGCATTCCGACGAGTATCGCTAGCGAAGTCATTACGGTTCCGTTCAACGACCTCGACAGCTTGAAAATCGCGTTAGAACGTTGGGGCGACGATGTTGCTGCCGTTATGGTCGAGCCTATTGTAGGCAACTTCGGCATGGTAATGCCGCAAGAAGGCTTCCTTGAGGGCATGTGCAGCCTCGCGCACGATTACGGCGCACTCGTCATTTATGACGAAGTCATTACGGCGTTCCGCTTCTACTATGGCGCAGCGCAAACGTTCAGCGCGTTTGCCGACCATGCGGCGATTGAGCCGGACTTGACGGCGTTCGGCAAACTCATCGGCGGCGGCTTGCCGATCGGTGCTTACGGCGGTCGCAAGCACATTATGGAGCAAGTTGCTCCACTCGGTCCTGCCTATCAGGCTGGGACGATGGCAGGCAACCCCGCGTCCATATCGGCTGGCATCGCCTGTCTCGAAGTATTACAGACGCCTGGCGTATACGAGCATATGGAATCGCTCGCGATTCGCCTGACGGCAGGCATTCAGGAAGGCGCTGAGCGCTACGGCTTGCCGCTCACGATCAATCGTATTCGCGGCGCGTTCTCGACACACTTCTGCGATCATCCTGTCACTAACTACGAGCAGGCGCAAGACACAGACGGCGAAGCATTCGCCGCATTTTTCCGCCATATGCTCGATCAAGGCATCTGCTTGGCACCGTCCAAGTACGAAGCTTGGTTCCTTACGACCGCGCATACTGAAGCGGACGTGGATCTTACCATCGAGGCTGCGCACGAAGCGTTCCGCCGCATGAGCCAATCTTCATAAGCGATTAGTACGTTCAAATAAATAAAATAGCAGAGCCCCCAGCACACCGATCATCACACGGTGTGCTGGGGGTTCTTTATTGAGCACTATACTTGCGATTTTATTTGTGCGGATCGTAGTTACTGCGGAGAGCGCGGAGTTTGTTGAGAGCACGGCGCTGTATGCCCAGCGTCACCATAAACGGCACCTTTTACGCTTTAACAGCCATTTTCCACTTCCAGTCTGCAACCATATCCGCTTTCAAGCACTGCCTTTCATCTACATATCCGCCTGATGTCAGGTTAGACACAGTACCTCCCCTAATTCGTTTTCACTTTATCATTTAATTCCAGCTTCGGATGCTGAAGGCGATGGAATTAAATGAAAATTCATCTCGTTAATAAACTCGATCTTCATGATGTTAAATGTAGCTTTAGCAACGGCGTTAACGTAAGGGCATCCTTCATGCTTAGTTAACGATCAATGTAAAAAGTTGACTACGTGCCAAAACAGTCGTGCACCAAGCTTGAAAGATAGAGTTGTGGAGACATTTTCAAAAAGATGATGAATTAGCCCGTGAAAATAGTCAAACGCCCAGACTAAATGTAGGCTACTGCATAGTATGGGCGTATGAGTGATCAAACACGAGTAAGGGAGTGATACTTTTGTCTCAATCTAACATTCCAAATATTACACCGCAGATTACGGTAACACGTGATGATGCAGTGACGTTATTGCTGTCCTCGATCGCTATGGAGGAGCTTGGGCTCAGTCATATCATCAATGCGGAAGGGGAAAAACTTCAATATATACTGGGCACATTGCCGGGCGTTTCAGCGCCGACAGTATCCTTGTCGGATATACTTAATGTAAACGAAAGCGTACGCGATACGTTGCGTGAGATTACGAAGAAGAACTTTATCCTCGATAGCAAACTTAACAATGTCCTTAGCACACCTATTGCAATCGGCCCAACAGGGCCAGCAGGGCCAACGGGTCCATCGGGTGGCCCTCCGGGACCAACAGGAGCAACAGGCCCAGCAGGTCCGGCAGGGCCAACGGGAGCACAAGGTGTAGCAGGCCCGGCAGGAGCGCAGGGGCCTATCGGTCCGCAAGGCCCAGCAGGTCCAGCGGGTCCGGCAGGAGCGCAAGGGCCAGCAGGCCCGGCAGGAGCACAAGGGCCAGCAGGTCCAGCAGGCCCGCAAGGTGTGGCAGGTCCGGCGGGAGCACAAGGTGACCCTGGTGTGCAAGGTCCACAAGGTCCGGCGGGTCCAGCAGGCCCACAAGGTCCAGCAGGTCCGGCAGGCCCAGCGGGGGCGGCAGGTCCAGCAGGAGCAACGGGTGCACAAGGCCCACAAGGTCCGACAGGTGCAACAGGTGCTCTAGGCGGCACTGGTGCTACCGGAGCTACAGGTGTAACCGGAGCCACAGCTCCAGTTCCAACGGCTGTTATTGCGCGAGCATCTCGAGCACAAGAACAGGCAGTAGGCGTAGCGCCTGTATTAGCGTTATGGACCGGGTTCGATTCTACTTCGACGGATATAGCAGCTACACCACCAACAACGAATATTACGTTCCAACCAGGGATTTACTGGATAACCTACGAAATTGCCATTGATAATCTTGTTGCAGCCGTACACCAGTTTACTGCACAAGCGTTATTCAATGCTGTCCAAGTACCACTTTCTTTTTATGCTACCGACATTGCACCTACATTCACAGCTTTCGTCTCAAAAACGTTTATTCTCATTGTAACTCCGGCTGCAGGAGTCCTACAGATTCAAATGAATGGAGATGCAGGTTCAAGCTTTAACGCTCAACTTAACTTGCACACGTTCAAGTTAGCAGATCTTTAGAATAAAGGGATGTTTAGGAGACGTTCATATATGATATGGACGTCTCCTTTATGCTTATCGATATGGATAGAGTATATGAAAAAATCCGCGTCCATCTCGTTAATATGCTTTTTTTTCAGTGAAAGGATTTATGTACGTAGTACCATTGAAAGTCTCAGATTTGCTCTTTAAAAATGACGTTCTTGCTCGCAGACATGAGTAAAATGACAATAGGATGCCGATACATCGATTTCGGAAGTAAATGTATAACCCTATTCAGATCGTCGATGCTATTAAGCCACAGGTGGGAATGTCTTGGGCCGCCTTATGTTGCTCGAAAAAGTGAGCGATTTTTGCCTCATACTCCTCATATTGAGCCTCTGCAAAAGGTAAATAAAAAATAATGCAGCGCCTCATGCAAATGACAAATAACAAGAGAGGCCTCGCATAGATTACCGCAAGCGGAATCGATTACGTACCTGTGCGTATACCTCTCTCGTTGCATTGGATCGGATTCATGGAGTTGTCAAGCTACAACGCAATACGCCTTGCAACAAACCTACCAATTCACATTCGCTTACATTAATCATCTGCAATACCGTTGTTGCATTGTTGTTTACCTCTAGCAATTGGGTAATTGAAGCAGAACTTTGAATCGCTGCTTGGATAAGCTCCCCTTGTGTGTTGATCAGTTCGGCCATATTCAATTCTTCCAACGCGATTAGCAACAGCGCTTGATTGACTCCCACCGCATACGTAGTCACTGTATTGCTCGTGATACTAATCAGTCCAAAGGTTACAACAGACTGGTTGTCCAAGGCAGTCGTGATCGATAAGCAATTGACACGTGCTTTGAACATAACCGTCGAGAATCCACCTGCCGCAATAGTACCGATGTTGACTCCAACATTCGGGTCTGCCAACGGCTGCTCAACGCCATTCAATGAGAAACTCCCGACGACAAACGTGCTTCCCGCAGGGATCGTATCGGTAAAGATGACATTAAGCGCATCGTCCGTACCAGAATTAATAATAACAATCGTATACGTCAAGATTTGTTGAGGAACAGCGATTGTACGATTAACCAACTTGACGGGTTGTAAGATCGGTGGCACTTCACTCCCCCCTTTTGCATAGTGGGAAGTCTTGCTTCTGCAATTGGTAGATGTGTTATTGGGCGATTCAGTCCACTATGCATAAATTGGGCAGTTCTCTCATTTGGCTAAGCTAGCAATCTATGAATATATGAAAAGAACTGCTTGTACTCTAGTAGATGCAACTCTAGCAGCGAGGGGAACGGCGTTGTAATTCAAATAGGTTAGGAGTAAGTGGTGAACGAGTGGAAAGAACCCAACTACATCCTCTTTTACAAAATTATTTCGTGTTAAGATACCATCTATGAACAGCTTCAAGGAAAATGTAGGTCATTAAACGTGACTACTTCTCTCCTTGGAGTTCTGAGTATTTTTCTTGCTAACGGACTGACGTTCCACAATAGGTAGTTCGCCCCTCTTCATGCAACTTCGCGGACTCAAGGTCCGCAAGGGGCTGGCACTGGAATTAGCACTGGCTCTAGCTCTAGCTCTGGCACTCGCACCAACACTGGCTCTAGCACTTCCACTTCACGAAAAAAAAGAAAGAGGCTGTCCAACCGTCATTTTGCAATGACTTTGAACACCCTCACTCAATCCTTACTCATCTTGTACGAATAATAGGCCGCTACAGTTATAAACGTCATTCCCATTAGCCAACTTAACAAGACTTGCCACACTTGATCCATGTTAAAAATAAGACTGGACGAGATGCATAACACTGCACTTAAGAAACAGCCCCCCACAATGAAACGGTACTTCCACATCGGGTCTTCCCCCTTGATCTTGACGATCCGCAGCGTATCTAAAGCTGAAACCATTTCTTATTTAACTTCCGAGATCCCATTTCCCCATTATAAAAAAGTGCTACTAAAGTCTCAACACTTTTTCCTACAAAAACAAACAAAAACTGTAATGATTCGGCAAGATTCTTCTAAAAACGTCTTAAAGTTTCGACTTCACATCTATGCTATAATCAACATGCAAAGGAGGGATTCCTTACACATGAATACTCGCTCAAAAGTAATGATGTGGAACACGACTGCTATCATCTTATTACTAACTGGCGTTGCCCTTATCGCTTATCCCAAATGGAGCGAATACAACGCCGAACAGCAGCAGCTCAAGCTGTTAACGCAATGGCAACATTTTAAGACGGACAGTCAGACATCGCCTCTCGCCACAAATGATGGCACCACGAAGCCAAGTAGTACTGCCACAACTAAGACGACACCTACAACAGAAGCACGTCAAGTGCCGACCGTACTTATGGACGGACTTGCGGTTTACGGCGTTATTGCCATCGATAAAATTGACATGCGGGGACCTATGGTCGCTGAGGCAACAGAGCAATCGCTAGCGCAAGGAATCGGCGTCGTTCTGCCTGATCGTGTTCCTGGGGGAAAAGGGAACTTCGTACTGGCCGGACACCGAAGTTGGACATATGGAAAGCATTTTAGTCGTCTAGATGAATTGACCGACGGTGATAAAGTAACGTTGGAAACGTCAGAGGGAACGTTTGTTTACAAAGTGAATGATAGCTTTTTGGTGGAGCCTGACGATTTATCTGTACTTGAGTCAAGCAAAGACAACGATGCACGCGAACTCACCCTTATAACATGCGAGCCGATGAAAAATCCGACTCATCGCCTCATTGTGAAAGCCCAACTTGAATCCAAGCCTACATCGCTCTAAATGGTGTTCTATACATAAATTAGTCAAGTTGAGTGAAGTATAGAACGGTCATAAAGTTGGGATACCACACAACATTCAGAACGTCTTCGCCCAGATTAGCGTGGCCTTATATGGACGAATCGGATTGATGCTATAGCACCTATTGTTAAAAAAGAGAGCTTGGGCACATTGTCCCAAGCTCTCAGTCTGTCGAGAAAGCTAAGTTAGTTCTTAACGGTTGCCATAGGGGCTATATCGCCAGATTTACCTCGTTTTGATTTCTAACGGTTATAGGTGAGCTTATTTCTCCAACTTCATTCAACATCCAGCTGTTTTCATCGTAATAAGCACCATCATAACCGTTACATGTTGAATGGGTTCATATTCGTTGAAATAACAACTGTGGCGACCGTTAGGAGAGGGGCGCAGTAAATCAGCTGACCAACCACTAACGTTTAGGGCACAAGGGATCAACTGACCACAAACCGATAAGTGTGAAGCTATTTGCCGTTATCTCAATGAAGAGAAACCCTTGGCTTAACAAACAGAGGTTTCTCGACATGCTGAGAGCTTGGGCACATTGTCCCAAGCTCTCTTTGTCCTACGCTCTTTCACCCCACGTTGTAACTACTGCTGCAACAGTGGTGTATAAAAATTTTGCGTATAATATGAATTCTTCGTCCCGCCTAATATGACCCCAGCGCCCATACGCTCGAAGTCACCCAAGATGTTATCGCGGTGACCCGACGAATTCATCCAATTGCCATGTGCAAAAATGGCACTAGCTTGTCCAGCCGCAATATTTTCGGACGCACTTGCGTACGAAATACCGTCCGCTTCCATCCGGTCAAACGGCGATGTCCCATCTGGAGAAGTATGGTCAAAAAAGCCTCTTTGCTGCATATCTTTGCTATGATTACGAGCTGTTCCCGCAATCGTATCATTCCATACGAGCGGCTTCTTGCCAAAGCGGACACGTGACGCATTCGCTAAATCAAATAACTGCAGCTCGTAGCTTTGGCGCAAGCGCTCGCTTGGCTTGCCGTGGTAACCTTTCAGCCCAAGCTCGGTCTGTTTATCGATCACTTGAACAGCCGTTACCGTCTGCTGCCGATACTTATCGTAAAAGACCGTTGTATACGTGCCGTCCATTTCATAAATAACCGTATCTCTTAAATGATTATAGCTATAAATCGTGTTCCCTTTTTTAATTTCATAAATAGGTTTACCATACGCCTTCTCGACTTGAGCACGAGTCGAACCGAGTCGAATGCCTTTCTTCGTAGACCAGCTATTCGCTTGGCCTGCATTCGTATACAGGGCAACGACTTTCCCATTGCTCACCCCTGCCTGCAAATACGATTTGTAATCCTTATTGTATATGTACCAGTCAAAGCCATACTCACTTGCATCTTTACGTTCCGGCTCACCCAGGGCAGCCACTACATCCCGCGCACTCATCCCAATAGAAATGCCCTGCGCTTTGAATTCTCGTGCGGTTAGTGGGGCTACAGCAGCACTACTTCCCTGCTTGCCAGCAGCTTTCACCGCTACGTTCGCTTTAGCCGCATCAGCGGTCGCTGTGAACGGCGTCGCTTGGAATACGAAGCTGCTCGCCAGCAAAGCAATGGCTGATACCGTTATCATTGGCACGCGCTTAACAGCGCTACGAAATGCCCGTGTTCCACCCATTGGGGTATCTTTATCATCTTTATATTGCATAGGTAACAACCTCCCCAATTATTTGCTCTTAATATACCTAGTTTTGTGAACAATGTCATGAGGAAGTGTTCCTATTTTATTTACAATCTACGAAGTAATGTGGTAAATTATAGCTGATATCTGTAAAATATATGCTTACTTACGGAAGGGGCAATGATATGTCCACGGATTCGCTATTCTATTCCACCCTGAGCGACCTCCTCAGACATCGCAGAAAAGAAGCAGGTTTATCGTTACTCCAAGTACAAGCCATATCAAACATTCACCGCACAAGCATTTCCAGGATTGAAAATGGCGTCATTAAACGGCCTGAGTTTGATACAGCCTGTGCAGTCGCACACGCGTTACAACTTTCATTCGAGGAAACAGTCGAGCACTATATTCAGATCGATCTTCGAGCAGACGTCCTGTTTAACATTTTATTAGAAACGATCAAACAGTCGAACACCCCTCTTATTACAAAGGTAGCAACCAAATATTTGGAGGCCCCTAATTTAGATAGTTTTGACACAATCGAAAATTTGTACCTCACTACAGCGTCTTTGAACACGACTGATCATGCTTCCTCCATACCATTAGCCTTGTACAATATCATTGTTAACTATTCACGCGACCACGGTGTGATGATCTACTTAGCCAAAGGCCAGCTTCAATCGTACCTAATCGAGCGCAATGATTGCACCAAATTAGAACAAACCTACCGCTACGGCAAATACATTTTAAACTATGCCAATTTCTTATCACCTGACGAACAAACTCTCCTTTACTATCAACTTAGCGAACATGCATACTGCTTAATGTACTATCAGGAAAGCATAGAACTAAGTACATTTCTGATAGAGAATGCGCAAGCGATGACTAAAATGAAAGCCGAAGCTTACTATATGCTAGGGTCAGCGCACTACAACCTTGGCAATTACGCAGAGTGCGAACATTTTTTCCGTAAATATCAAGCCTTTAAGTTGCCCAGCACAGCTGAAAAAAGCCGAGTAGCTATTGCTCTCACAACTAGTAAACTTGGCGATATAGAGTCCGCATTGAGCGAGCTTATTTCCTGCTTAGAAGAAGCAACTGACAACCATCTTATGCCGATCATCACGGGGTTAATTGAAATTTATTTACTCCAAAATGATATACCCGCAGCAACCGAATTACTGTTGCATGATTCTAAAATCGAACACACACCGGTCAACACACCTATTAATGGAGCAGAAATTGCTTACTACTACCGACTAAAGGGACACCTCTTCTATAACATACAATCATTTGATCTTGCAGTTGACTGCTACTTAATAAGTATGGAAAAATACACGAACATTTCGAGGCATAATGAAGCATTTGAAAGCTTCAATCACGTAATAAAAATGATCCTAAACCATAACCAGCTCATTAGCGTTGAAATGATGCGCAAAATAGACTCCACCTGTGCCGCACTACAGCATAAACAGGAGAAATAATAGGAGAAATAACCGCAGAAACTTCCCATCTTTTAAATGAATGATGTATCGAGTAGGAGCTTGCGCTGCACGTAAAGATAATACTAGGAACAGATGCACTTCCATATATAATCACATGAAGTTACAATATATGGATACAACCCCAATATCACCAACTGTATAGATGAGGTGAAAACATATGTGCCTTACACAATGTGATGGTATGGATAGCAACTTGCTGTTGCTCAAAATTAATCAGCTAAGAAACCATTTAGAGCAGGCAGTTCATGAACATAGTAGCTTTACGGCTGAACCGGTTATACTCATTAGTCGATCTCTTGATGACTATATTGTCCAATTTCAAAAGCGCTTACATTCAAGAGAGAACACGGTCGTTTAATCCATAGAGTGAAATACAAATGAGGACTCGTGCCATCGTTGCACGGTCCTTCTTTTTGCTATGTTTCATTTGACAAATAAATAATCTCGTTTTAAAATAAATTGTATTCGAGATAATTAAATCTAAAATATTTGTTTTTGAATGAATGGAGCTGTAGCTCCTCTTATTTTTCAATAATATCTCTAATTGAAGATTATA
Source organism: Paenibacillus sp. 481 (assembly GCF_021223605.1). Taxonomy (NCBI): domain Bacteria; kingdom Bacillati; phylum Bacillota; class Bacilli; order Caryophanales; family Paenibacillaceae; genus Paenibacillus; species Paenibacillus sp. 481. Next base: position 3,065,671 of record NZ_CP075175.1, on the reverse strand, counting down.
CATTTAGAAGTAAATTTCCTACCTATACGGTGACAGGGTTGGAAATACTACACTTTATTGCTTGAAGGAGCTGCTTATTATGAACTTTCACCAACATCCCACAACTTACGTAGGGAGTGTCCATTTAGCTGTAACTGATGTCGAACGCTCGCTCACTTTTTATACCGAAGTCCTTGGATTGCAATTGTTAAGTCGAAATGGAAACACTGCCGCACTGACCGCCGATGGAACTACGGTACTGGTAAGTCTTGAGGAGCATACAGATGCTCTCAAAAAGCTGCCGCGTACGACTGGATTGTATCATTTTGCGCTACTAGTGCCGAGTCGAGCAGATTTGGCTAGAGTGCTGCAACATATTGCGAATCAGAACTACCCTCTGCAAGGCGTGTCCGACCATCAATTTAGCGAAGCCATTTACTTGGCTGATCCTGATGGACACGGCATTGAGATTTACACGGACCGCTCACCAGATGTGTGGGCGTGGCAAAACGGGGAGCTACCATTTGTAAGCAATCCCATTGATATTGCGAATTTGCTGCGGGATGGCGGCGATATCGCTTGGACTGGCTTCCCCGCCGAGACGGTGATGGGGCATATTCACTTGCACGTGGCTGATTTGGACCAAGCGAAGCAATTTTACGTGGATGGTTTAGGCTTTGAAGTGACAGTGCCGATGCGTCATCAGGCGTTGTTTGTTGCAGACGGAAAGTACCATCATCATATCGGCTTGAACACTTGGCAAGGGCAAGGAGCGCCTGCTCCTGCACCGAATACGATCGGTATGAAGTGGTACACGGTTATCGTCCCATCGATGGAAGCACGTCAGGCCATCGAAGGACGTCTACGTGCAATTGGAGCACCCCTAGATGAACAAGATGGCGTGCTGTGGACGACAGATCCTTCAGGCCACCGGATTCAATTGCTTGTGTAAGTGAATCTGAGTTTGGAATAGGATTGATGTATTCGAAGGTCGCTATGAAAATGAGGACTTCAGGTAATCGATAACGATTGTCTGGAGTCTTTGGGCTGTCACAATCCTTTTCACAGCCTGTTGGGTAAAAATTGATGAAATTAACTAAAAAATAATTATTATGAATTTTTATTGTAAATTACTTTAAAAACATATCTCTGTAAAATATAATATGATACTATGTTTATATTTTCATTCTTTAATAAGGGAGAGATTAATTTGAAAAAGTTTTATTCCTTTGCACTTTTCTTTTCATTTTTACTAGTACTACCTTTGCAATCCGTTTCTGCTGCTCAGTATTCAGAAGATCTGATTCCGAAAATGATCAACAACAACGCTCCAGCAGGTATTGCCAGTGCAAGTACTCAATACAGCCCACTCTATGCTGCATGGAAAGCATTCAACAATTCAATTGTTGATGGTTACACGGACACTTGGGAAAGCAATACTAACTCAGGTTGGTTAGCTTATGAATTCCCATATACAGTTGCTATATCTAAATATACGCTAACCAACTTCGACGGTACGAGAGCACCAAAAAATTGGACATTCGAAGCATGGGATGCCCCTACAAGTACTTGGATTGTACTAGATAGAAGAACAAATGAAAGTAATTGGAGATCAGCTGAAAAAAGAGAATTTACATTTACGAACAAGGCTGAGTATAACAAGTATAGAATTAATGTTACTGAAAACAATGGTGGGGAATTTGTTTGCATCGGTGATATGGAAATGATGAAGGAGAGCTTTTCCATAAAAGCAACTCCTGGCGAATCTTTAGTTTATCTTTCATGGGAAGCTTTAAATGATGTTACCTCGTATGAAGTTAAGCGGTCAGCAGTAATTCATGGACCATATACGACCATCGCTACAAACGTAACTACTACTTCATACATAGATAATGATGTTGTAAACAACACAAAATATTACTATGTCATTGAAGCAAAGTTGTCTAACGGCGAAACATTGAAATCAGATGAAGGCTCGGCGACACCAGAGCTGCCTAGTCATATTGAAGGAATGCAAGGCGTTACACTGCCAACTGGCTCTGTAGCTACAGCTTCAAGTCAATATCTTGAAAGCATAGCACATAAAGCAATCGACAAAGATATGAATACAAGATGGCTGGGAATTGGAAGCAAAAATACATTAGAGATAAAATTCCCAAAACAAGTGAGCTTTGAATTTGTACAAATTGCTGGATTTGCAGAACCTATTTCAAATGTGCATTATACAATATCAGGACTTAAAGATGGAAAATGGGTTCCGATTAGTAATACGGCTACTCGATATGTCTATGGGAGACCTACTATTACTGATCCAATTAACGTAACTGCTGGTTCTTATCAAGGTATTAAAATTGCGGTTGACGCTACTTCCTCTTGGGCCGCAATTAATGAGATCACACTCGGAGTTATCGACTCCGTCCCAACAGAATCTTAATATATCATATAACGTACTCTCTTAAGAGCTACGAGCTTAAATAATAAACCCCAGTCGCGAGTATTTGTGACTGGGGTTTATTTGTTATGAGGCACGGTAGAACAACTAAAGAAACCTACTTATGAATCATACCGAATGGAGGACAATGACAAATTGGGAACGGTATTAAGCAGTTGATAAGGGCAAGAGAATACAACAAGAGAATAGGCCTCAAAGAGGGAACCAATTGTAAAAGATAAAAGAACACGTTTTACGAGCAGATACACAAAAAAAGCGGCTCCCCAGCCATTTGCATGACCAAGGAACCGCTCTCTTATCATTTCATGAAGCTTCTAAGTTACGTTCTTAGTTAAGCTTCTTCATTTCTTCTTTCAACAATTCGGATTGCGTACCGAACACAACTTGTACGTTACCTTTGCCAAGGCGCATAACACCTGCTGCGCCCAGACCTTTCAAGCCTGCTTCGTCAACAACCTGATCGTCCTTCAACGTCAAGCGCAGACGCGTGATGCACGCTTCAAGGCTATCGATGTTGTCCTTGCCGCCGATCATCGCCATAACCTTCTCCGCTTTTTCAGTCAAGCTGGAAGAAGCAGCAGAGCCGGCTGCCTTACCATCAGTAGCGACATCATCTTCTCGGCCTGGTGTCTTCAAGTTAAACTTCTTAATCAAGATGCGGAACAAGAAGTAGTACACCACGAAGTATACGAGACCGATCGGAATCAATAGCAACGGTTTCGTTGCCAAGCCAAAGTTCAATGCATAGTCAATGAAACCAGCAGAGAAACCGAAGCCGTGCTTAATACCGAGAATTCCTGTAATCAAACCGGAAAGACCCGCCAACAACGCGTGAACAACGAACAATACAGGAGCCGCGAACATGAACGCGAACTCTAGCGGTTCTGTAATCCCTGTCAAGAACGATGCTGCTGCCGTACCGATAAAGATGGAAGCAACCATTTTACGATTCTCAGGCTTAGCTGCGTGAATGATAGCAAGCGCAGCACCCGGAAGCGCGAACATCATAATCGGGAAGAAACCTGTCATAAACAGTCCCGCAGATGGGTCTCCTGCGAAGAAGCGGTTAATGTCGCCCTTCACAATTTCGCCAGCTTCATTCGTAAACGTACCGATTTGGAACCATGAAATATTGTTAAGAATGTGATGCAAACCTGTTGGGATCAACAAGCGGTTCGCTGTAATAAAGATTGCGGAACCAATTCCGCCCAAGCTAACGACCCAGTTACCAAAGGAATCAAGTGCTGCCTGCACGGGACCCCAGACAATACCTAGCAATAACGCGACAACGATAATGGACAACGAAGTAATAATAGGAACAAAACGTTTGCCCCCGAAAAATCCTAACCAATCCGGCATCTTAATATTATGATACTTGTTATACATATACGCCGCGAGACAGCCCGCAACGATACCGCCAAGCACACCCATATCAAGTTTCAATGTATCTGGAATGAAGTCAAATGTCTTAGGGACAACGACCAATACCTTCATCAAAATGATATGTGCGATTACCGCAGCTAACGCTGCTACCGCATCGCCTGCCAAACCGATAGCGACACCTACCGCGAAAATAAGCGGCAAATTATCGAAAATCGTCTGGCCCCCAGCTAGTAAAAATGGAGCTACGTATTGGTTCATAAACCCGCCGACCGAGGCGCCAAATTTAAAATCTTTGACGTAGTCGATAGCGCCGAAACGAAGCAAAATCGCTGCTGCTGGAAGCGTTGCCACCGGCAGCATCAATGCTCGACCGATTTTTTGCAAAAAGCCTAGCATGTTGGTTTCCCCCTTAAATGGATTAAATTAAGTATGGATAAAAGGCTAAAGGATTATTCCTTCTCGACCTGTATCACCTGTGTAACGTGTGTATCCCTTGCAAATGACGCCTCTCATTACGCGCCGAATACAAAAAAGGCATAAGCTGTGACGAGACAGGAATTAACGAAACGTTAAATCCTGCTTGTGCAAAGCTCATGCCTAGTCGAACTAGTAACACGCTTAATTAGCGGTATGCTATTGTGCTATTTGGTGCTATTCCAAATCTTTATTGAACAAGCGATACAAATGCATCGCGATGTAAGCCGTCTCATCTTCGGAGACATCTGTATTTAACTGCTTCGCCATCAGCATAGCGCATTCGTGAGCGACGCTGAACTCATAAGGAACCATGTCCTTGAGCTTGTCGCGAAACGGATTGCGCGAATGCTGTCCCTGCCGGATACGCTCTATCGCAAAGCGAAGATGCGTAATTAAGCGCAAATAATCGACGCTATCCTTCGGAATAGCGGAACCACGCCGCTCCTCGATGAGGGCGACTAAGTCCTTGATCAGATGATTATATTGAACCACATTCCCTACCGGAACGTGAGCTACCGCCGACTGGATATGTATCGTCAAAAAGCCGATCTCATCCTCCGGCACTTCTACACCGAACGTCTCATTCATAATGAGGGCCGCTTGAGTAGCAAGCTCATACTCTTTCGGATTCAATGTGCGAATTTCCCAAAGAAACGGGTTATCAATCGCAATATGGTTGCGCAACCGATAAAGGGCGTATTCGATATGACTTGGTAAAGCCAAATGAATATGCTCATTCAAATCAGGTGACAACTGCTCGGACACTAAAGAAATAATACGTTCCGATACCATAATCACTTCCGGGTCAATTTGCTCCGTTAGCATCTGGTATTGCGATAAATGCTGTTCACTTTCTAGAGTGAACTTCTTCTCGATGCGCGGGTCTTGCGATAGGATAGCTCCTTGAGGCTTTGCTCCAAAGCCAAGTCCCTTCCCCATGAGAATAGTTTCTTTGTTCGTTAACACATCGTTTGCCAATACGACATTGTTACTTAATGCCCGTATAATTTCAAAACGACGATCGCCCGACAACTTAAAGCTCCTCCCTCATGAGTATGCAAAGAAAAGAAAAGCGTGAAACCGTTTTCGCATTTAAAGCGTTTATACTCACTTATTGTAGGTGAAGCCTAATTCAAAGTCAACAATAAACATCATATATGTATGTAACTGTATAACATGAATTAATTTTGCAAATTTTATTCATAAATAGATAAATTCGAGAAGACATCCATCAGTTCAAGAATCCATTTTGGTAACACGGAACGCTCTAATTAAAAAGAGAAACAGCTCTGCAAGGTACCTGTAACAGGTACCTTGCAACTGCTGCTTATAACTTACAATCTATGATAGCAATCTTAGATAGATAATTCATTTACGGCTGCAACACGCTCATGAACGAGACGTTGAATATCGTCTGCTGTTTCCATCATCAACGCTTCTTCAGCCAATTGTTTCATTTCGTCACGGTTCAGACGGCTAAGCAATACACGTGCCGGAAGCACAGCGCTTGCACTCATGCTGAACTCGTCCAGTCCAAGGCCGAGCAAGATCGGCACAGCAGTCAAGTTGCCTGCCATTTCGCCGCACATGCCTGCCCATTTGCCTTCTTTGTGCGCCGCATCGATAACCATGCGGATGAGACGCAATACAGCAGGATTGAATGGCTGCGTTAAGTGAGCTACTTTTTCATTCATACGGTCAGCTGCCATCGTGTATTGCACAAGGTCATTCGTTCCGATGGAGAAGAAATCAACTTCCTTCGCCAATTGATCCGAAATGATCGCCGCCGCTGGAATTTCGATCATGATGCCGACTTCCATCTCTTTGTTGTACGCGATACCTTTCGCATCCAACTCCGCTTGCGTTTCCGCCAAAATCGCTTTCGCTTCGCGCAGCTCAGTCAGCGTAGAAATCATCGGGAACATCAATTTGATGTTGCCGTGTGCACTTGCACGCAAGATTGCACGCAACTGCGTCTTGAACAATTCTACCTCGTCCAAGCAAAGACGAATGGCACGATAGCCTAAGAACGGGTTCATTTCTTTTGGCAACTCTAGGTACGGCAACTCTTTGTCGCCACCGATGTCCAGCGTACGAACAACGACTGGCTTCTCAGCACCTAGCGTTTCGCACACCGTAACATAAGAGTTGTACTGCTCTTCCTCAGATGGGAAGTTGTCGCGTCCCATGTACAGGAACTCCGTACGGAACAAGCCGACGCCTTCTGCACCGTTGTTGCGTGCACCAAGCGCGTCTTGCGGATTACCGATGTTCGCGACAAGCTCTACCTCATGACCGTCCGCTGTTACGGAAGGCTTGTCTTTGTACAGCTTCATTGCATCTTGACGCTTCTCGAACTTCGCTTTCTTTTCCTCGTACTCAGCAATTGTTGCTGCATCCGGGGCTACAAGGATAAGACCTTTGGCACCGTCAAGTACGACCACGTCGCCTGTCTTGACCGTTTCTGTAGCGTCCTTCAAACCGACAACAGCCGGAATTTCCATCGAGCGTGCCATAATCGCGGAGTGCGACGTACGGCCACCGATGTTCGTTGCGAAGCCCGCTACCTTGCTGCGATCAAGCTGTGCTGTATCGGAAGGCGTCAAGTCGTGTGCGAACAATACAACTGGTTGTTCGAAATCGTTAAGCGAAGCTGACTTGTTGCCAGACAGCAAGCCAAGGACACGTTTGCTTACGTCGCGGAAATCCGCTGCGCGTTCACGCATATACTCGCTATCCATGCTGGAAAAAATGTCAATAAGCTGCTGTGTTACTTCATTAAATGCAAACTCAGCATTAATCGCTTCCGTACGCACTTTTTCCAACGCTTGACCGATATATTCCTCATCTTGCAGCACCAAAATGTGCGTCGCAAAAATTTCGGCATGATCGTCGCCAAGCTTAGCTGCCGTATTCTCCTTAATTTGCTCCAACTCGGTGATCGCTTGATCTACCGCTTGCTGAAGACGTGCTGCTTCCGCGTCAACCGCGCCTGCATCAATGCTCTTGCGTTCAATCGTTGTCGCTTGCTCCTCCATGACAAATGCTTGTCCAATAGCAAAGCCAGATGCTGCTGCGATTCCTCTCAGTTGCATGTCGGTTTCTCCACTCCTTTAAAAATAAGGTGCTGTCCTCACCCGTTTATCGCTCTATATTCATGACGTACTCGTCATACCAGACACATTAGTTGTAAGAATCGTACTAGTCGAGTACGGATTCCAACACTTCGCCTACTGCTGCAATTGCTTCTGCTGCTTGGTCGCCTTCAGCGATAACTTTAATTTCGTTGCCCGCTTTCATGCCAAGTGTCAGCACGCCTGTAATGCTTTTTGCGCTTACTTTGCGGCCGTTGAACTCCAACGAGATCGTTGCGTTAGCAAATTCGCTTGCTTTTTTCATAATTGCGCCAGCTGGACGCGCGTGAATACCTTGCGGGTTTTTGATTGTAAATGTTTGTTCCATTGTAATTACCTCACTCTTCTATATTATGGGAATTCATTTATTGTAAACGCTGTTCATGTAAGACGTTAAGACGTGTATAACTTCAAGTGGCATACGCCACCTTTTTTATTTCATTGTGATAGCCATCAATTCGCCGGAACCTGCTGTTACAGCGCCTGTATTTACTTTAAGTTCAGCTACAACATCACCATTCGCTACGATAATTGGCGTGATAACTGGCAAGCCTGCTTCTTTAATTTGCGCGATATCAAACTCAATCAACGTTTGACCCTTTTTCACTTTATCGCCAGACTTCACGTAAGTCTTAAACGGTTTACCTTGCAAGGATACGGTGTTAACGCCGATGTGAACAAGCAATTCCAAGCCAGACTCGTGACCAAGTACCAAAGAGTGGTGCGTATCGATCAAATGTATAACTTCACCGTCGAAAGGAGCAATCAAGATGCCTTCTGTAGGCTCAACTGCGATACCGTCACCGATAATTTTTTGTGAAAATGCCGCATCTGGAACTTCCTCCAAAAGTACAGCTTTACCTGTCATAGGTGCGATAATCGAAATGTTCTTTTTCTTTTTACCAAAACCAAAAAACATACGTAATTCCTCCTTAAGTATCGTTCATCGTTTAACTTCAACGTATTAGATATATGATTTACACACGAAAATGTTAGCATCACGGCAAAGAACAGGGAAATGCAAAAAGGCATGCGCTAAAGCATGCCGTCCACCCATGTGAACAGCCGCTTAGCTCATGCCTAGTCGTACTAGTAACACGCTAACTTGCAATTAAAATTCATGACCCATTGTATCATGACGATTATGCGGATGCAAGCAAGCAAGGCGACTGTTCAAAAATTGCCAAAATCGGCGCGGTGAAGCGGCCAATATGCGGTTTACGGTATTCATAAGATGTACGAATGCGCCCTAAAACATACCTTGCATACCGCTTGCTTGCTATATTCTGATGCTTCTTTCCAACCTATTCGTGTTACTCCGATTGCTCCAAAGCTTCATTTTTCTCCAATTCGTTCAACGCTGCATCTAACAGCGTATCAAACCATTCGTCATCTTGCTCAATTCGTTCATCCAACGCAAGCATCTCTTCTTCGTTACCTGACTGCTCAGTAAAATGAAGGCTGTAATCCCAATCACGTCCTCTTTTACTGAAGAACGTAATTTCATACGTGGATTGGTACGATTCAGGCTGAAAGACAACTTTGCCTAAAAACGTGCCATCCTCTTCTTTTTTCATCGTTGCGCTTATAATGTTAATCATCATCATTTTCCTCCAGTTGCTGCAGCTCTTCATCGAGCTATCGATCTTCTGCACTTATGTAGCACGAGCACTCGCCAAATAACACGGGACACCTGACTGCTCCAACAATTGATTCACCTCTGCTGGCAGCGGCCGATCTGTAATACAGCCTGTCAGCTCATGAATAGGTGCCACCGAAAAGAGCGACGCTTTGCCCACCTTCGTATGATCAAACACTGCAAACGTCTGCTGTGCCTGCCGCATCATCAGCTTGGCCGTTTGGGCCTCTAGCTCCGAGTAGGTCGTAATCCCTTTCGTCGCTGAGAAGCCGTCAATGCCCATAAATAATTTCTCGATGTTCAATTGCTCAAGTGTACGTTCTGCTAGCGGCCCACATAGTTCGTAACTATTATTACGCATTACGCCTCCGATTACGACAACTTGAATCCCTTCACTGTCAGACAGTTCCATCGCAATATTGACGGCATTCGTAACGACCGTAATCCCTTGTCTCGCCTTTAGTTGCTTAGCAATCAAAAAGGTAGTCGTTCCTCCAGTTAAACATATGATGTCCCCATCTTCAATAAAATCCGCAGTTGTGGCCGCGATCGCTTCCTTCTCCAGCCAGAGCAGCTGGCGCTTTTCAGCAAACGGCATTTCACGCACAGAGCTAGCGCCTTCGTAAATAGCGCCTCCAATCGTGCGAATAAGCTCGCCCTTGCGCTCCAGCAAATCAAGATCCCGACGCGCCGTCGCCTCGGAACAATCGAAGCGATCCAGCATTTCAGCAATTGTAATGCGTCCCGTCTGCTTCAGCACCTGCATCATTTGCTGTCGGCGCACTTCACCTTTAGATAACGTTTCGTTCACTATGTTCACCTCGTCCTGTCCAACCCTACATTTCATTATATCGGTTATACGAGTTGGAAAATAGGCGCTAGATTTAAGTTTATATCGAAACAAATTGCGTTAAGTTACGCGGTTCATCTGGATTCAAGCTGTACTTTATAGCCGAGTAGTATCCAATATACTGCACAAACGGCAAATACAGCACCGCTCGCGCCTCGTCACTCACCGTGGAATTCAACTCCCCTAACGTGATGACGTTATCGGCGAACTTCGTATCCTCTCCAGCATAAGCAGTCAAAATAACGACCGTGGCACCAAACTGCTTCATTTCTTGCGCCACCTTTAACTCATACGATCGAGCTTGCTCGGACAAGAGCAGCACAACTTGAGTTCCTTGCTCTACGATTGACTTCGGACCATGACGAAACTCTAATGTCCCAAACGCCTCTGTCCACGTATAAGTCATTTCCTTCAGCTTCAGGCAGGCTTCCAAAGCTAAACCGTAACATGCACCCATACCTAAATAAATCGTTTTATGAAAATGATGCGCTTCTACCCACTCCTGCGCCGCTTGGTCCGCCATTTTAACGAACGAAGCATGAGCATGCAACACTACTGCTAGCTGCTCTAGTTCTCGCTCTTTTCCTGCTCCAAGCGCAATCGCAGCCTGCATCATAAAGGTCATACTGCTAAATGATTTAGTCATCACCGTACTTTGCTCTGCTCCGAACGGCGAGATCAGACATTCCGTCATGTTTGCCATGCGGCTATCCGGGTAACACGTAATACCGCACGTCACCCATTGTGGCAAGTGCTGTACAGATTCCAGAGCAAAAATGACCTCGTGGGATTGCCCTGAACGCGAAACGCAAACTAATAATGTCTTCTTAGCGGCCGTTACAGTCTGATCCCTGAACAAGAACAGGTCGGATGATGGGTGGGCTGAAGCACTGCGCCCCGTCCATTTGCGATACGTTGCAGCCATCGTTAAGGCTTGATACCAAGATGAACCGGAGCCAATAAAGACAACTTCATCAAACTGATCATTTCCTATATAACGCTGCACCCATGCCAACTGACGATACAATTCATCCCACGCTTGCTGTAAAGCCTCTGATTGATCACTAATTTCTTTATAAGTTTGCATTTCTTTGTTTGACATTCAGGAAAATCCTCCCTTATAATCAGTTTTATGAAATTATAAATCATTATTATGATTGTTTCAATCATAATTAAGCAGGCGGAGGTCATTTCTCATGGGTCATCTCGTCAGTTCTACAACGATGCTGCAAACCGCACGCGAGCAACAATTCGGAATCACAGCCTTTAATGTGCACACGTTGGAAATGCTGCAAGCAGTCGTAGAAGCTGCTGAAGAAATGGAATCACCGCTCATTATTCAAACAACTGTAGGGACCGTTCATCACCTCGGTCCAGACTATATCGTCGCAGCCGCCCAGACAGCAGCTCGGCGAGCAACAGTACCCATCGCCCTTCACTTGGATCATTGCACAGATTATGAGCTGATCGTCAAATGTATTCGTGCAGGCTACACATCCGTCATGATCGACGCCTCTATGTATGCGTATGCAGAAAATGTTCAGCGAACGCAAGAAGTCGTCAAAGTAGCAGCGGCGGCTGGCGTAAATGTCGAGGCCGAGCTAGGCAAAGTTGGCGGCGTGGAGGACGACATTATTGTAGATGAGCATGAAGCAACGTTAGCCATTCCCGATGAGTGTGCCGCCTTCGTCGCGGCAACAGGCGTTCATACGCTTGCGCCAGCCATCGGTACAGCGCACGGTATTTATAAAGGCGAGCCTAACATTGCGTTTAATCGCTTGCGCGAAATTGGACAAAGGGTACAGCTTCCGCTTGTGTTGCACGGTGGCTCCGGCATTCCTGAAGAGCAAGTTCGCCGCTGCGTACAGCTGGGCATGGCCAAGATGAACGTCGCAACAGAGCTGCGCATCGCTTTTTCCGATGCGATTAGAGCTGTGTTCGCAAGCCATGCGGCTGAGAATGATCCACGCAAATATATGGTCCCTGCGAAAGAGGCCGTCAAGCGCTTAGCGCAAGAAAAGATGAAGATGGCCGGCTGTATAGGCAAGGCCAAGGAAGTCCAAGCAAGAACCGACCATTTGAAAGCTTCACTTTGTTATTAGTGGCTATGAAACGAATCTATTCATGCGGAGGCGATCAGATGATCACTACAGTTACGTTAAATGCTGCTATTGATAAGACGTACATTGTTCCTCAGTTTGAAAGTAAAGCACAATACCGCGTAGAGCAAATGAACGCCTCTGCTGGTGGTAAAGGGATCAATGTAGCCCGTGTCATCAAAACGTTGCGCGAGCCTGTCGTTGCAACGGGTTTTGTGGCTGGATTTAACGGGATGGCTATTTTAGAGCAACTTAACTTAGAGGGGATTCAAGGGGAGTTTGTGATGGCAAGCGGTGAATCTCGCCTCTGCTTAAACATTATCGACCCCGTACAAGGCACCCAAACAGAGCTACTGGAAGCAGGCCCTACTCTTCCTGATGGCGTGCTCGCTGCAATGAAACTAAAAGTAGCCCAGCTTGCAGCGCGTTCTTATTACGTCGTGTTCTCAGGTAGCCTGCCTCGCGGGTGTCCGGTTCATTTTTATGCTGAACTCATTGAAATTGCCCGTCAAGTCGGCGCAACCCCAATCCTAGATACGAGCGGAGCAGCTCTTATTGAAGGCATAAAGGCGAAACCTTATTTAATTAAACCTAATGAACACGAGATCAAGCTACTGCTGGATGATAGTTATGACAAGGCTATAAAAAAAGAGCATGCTGGTCATCATGAACCTACCTATCGATCAGCAATGAGCGAACAACATACCGAAGCTTTTCGCTATTCGTCATCTACGCTCATTAAAGAAGATGCTAAACACCCCTTACATAGAGACAACAACCTCAATTCAGACAGAGAATCCGTATTAACACAAGTGTTAGGCGAAACCGACCTTCCTTTAAGCACCTTAAGCACTTCAACCACCCACGATGAACCTGCAATCGCTCATGCTATCCGACGCCTAAATGCGCAAGGTGTGCCCAACGTCATTGTATCACTCGGCAAGCGCGGCGCATTAGCTGGCATGGAAGGTGAACTTTACCGCGTAAACGTCCCGCAAGTAGAAGCCGTGAATACGGTTGGCAGCGGTGATGCTATGGTGGCCGGAATTATTGTTGGCGAAAAAAGAGGCATGTCCGTCGTTGATCGCCTGCGATTTGGTGCAGCATGCGGAACGGCCAATGTGCTTATGCCTTCGGCTGGTCTCGTACGCCGTGAAGATATTATGAAGCTACTAAAGGAAGTAACCGTGGAATGCATCAGCCAGCAGTACTAAATTCACTTGTGGCTATGTGTCCATATGAAGCAGACCATAGCCGACATAATAGCTTGCAGGCACGCTGCCGTCAGACGCCGAGAAACGCGCCGCGTACTCTGCCTGCCAACGCGCGTGCAGCGCTCGATTAGGTGCCGCCGATCGACCGACGACGGCGTTCCCCGCTCCAATGCGCCGCACATGGCGGAGCATGGCGTCAGTAGAGGAATAACGATGCGTGTAGCAGCGTTCTTCCCAGTTTAATGGGCGCGCCACTGTCGGAGAAGCGCACCAGCGGCTCCAATCGTGGCCTGTAGGGTACGATTGGCCCCGTGGCGAAGGCGGCAAGCCTAGCGCAGCTTCAGCCGCAGCAAAAGCGGCATGCAGCTCGCCGAGCGTGCCTGGCATAAAGGTGGCGAAAGCGAGCACGCCACCGGGCCGCAGTAGCGAGCATAAAGCGGTTAGCGTTTCATCGGGGCGATTAAACCACTGAAACGCCGCGCTCGACACAATGAGGTCAAAGCTCGCTTCCACTTGCGCACAAGCTGCATTCTGCTTATTTTTTGGCAACACGTCTTCTTTACCCTCATGCCGTAGCCGCCCCGCCCGCTCTGCCCATGTCTCCGCATCTTCAGCAATCACTTCAACCGCACTGGCTTGGATGCCGATGTGGTTCAACTTAGCAAGTGCCTGCTCCAACATTCGAGGCGATAGATCGAGCAGCGTTACATGAGATTGTGGATATGTACGCATGAGTCGTTCCGTCAACATTCCTGTTCCACAACCTATATCCAAGATACGCAAAGAAGTACTGTTGTTGTGAATAGGTGGCATAGCGGCCTTTATATGTTCAGCGAGCTGATCAGCCATCTGTTTCTGAACCTCAGCATATTGGTCATATTCATGTGCATGCCGATCAAACCGGCGTTGAACAAGCCCCTTGTCTATGGAGTCCGTCAATACGTCTTTATGTGTATGCGCTAAACTCGCTGTCGCTATCGTTGTCTTCATTTCCATGTTCAAATTGCTCATACCAAGCGTTCAGCTCCTTTAGCCATCGTTGTGGTTGGGTTAAAAAAGGGGCATGCCCCGAAAAAGGAAGCGAAATAAATCGCGCCATATGCTCTTTCCTATGATCGTTGTTAACGCTCACTTGCTCTGCCATGATCCGCGCTTGGTCAAATGCAAGCTTCGGACATACCGAATCGTCCTCACCATGCAACCAGCATATCGGTACATGGTGTGTCATCAGTCTTTGCCACACTTGCGTCAAATCGCTTTGCTGTAAATAAGCAAGCCCTGCATCAAGACCTGCGGCACTAAAAGAGGTGGCCGCAACCGCTCGTTCGAGACACTCAGCCACCCTTGAGTCATCGCTACTGGGCCGGATCGTTTCTGCAAACGCAAGCAGCGTTTGTCTCGGTTCCGTGGCCAAACGCCGACGCATTCGGGCAATAATTCGAGGATGCCAGCCAGCTCCTGCCTCGTCAACGAAACGCAACGTTGTTCCCGTTAGCACGACACTGCGAATGACAGCACGTGGAGTATGATCGCCGCACAGCACGATAGCTCTGAATAGGCCAGCCCCATTTTCCTCTGGCTCTAATTGTCCCCCTTGTGAACGTAACTGTTCGTCCAAAGCGTCCAACACGAGCATTCCGCCAAGCGACCACGCGACGATGTGCCAATCACCGCCTTCCCTACGCAGCGGTGCAAGGACGGCTTCACGCAACTCCGCTGCCGTCGCACAGTCGGCAAAGGATACATAATGATGGCTGAATTGCGGCAGCGCAATCGCACAATGGCGCCATACAAGGTCCGACATGCCCCAGCCATGCACCCATAGCAGCTTTGGCTTTGGCTTTGACCTGGGCTTTGACTCGAGCTTCAGCTTTACCCTTGCCTTCGGCTTTAGCTTTAGCTTTAGCTTTAGCTTTAGCTTTAGCTTTAGCTTTAGCTCTGCCATTGGCTTCAACTTTAGCTTTGACTTCGATTTCGGCTTCGGCTGCGGAAGAACCATTTGCTGTGACTGTGTCCGTCGCTGTGTCTGTGTCTGTCGCTGTGTCTGCGGCCGTGACTGTCGCTGTGTCTGTGGTTGTGATTGAAGCTGATGATGCCTTTTAGCTCCCGATTCCGATTCCGACTTCGAATCCGTTTCCGATTCCGTCATACGATTTCCCCCATTACATCCTTGTGCTGCTGTTCCCGCACGATGCGTACCACCTCGTCAGCCGCTCGCCGTAAATCGCTATCACGATGTACCGCCATCGGCGCAAAACGGATGCGCGCACTTCCTTCCGGCACAGTAGGTGGCCTAATCGCAACACCCGCTACACCTGCCGCCGCCAAAGCAGCACTGACCGTTAACGCGCGTGCGTCCGTGCCAAGCAACAGCGGCACGATATGACTATCGCCGTCGCCCGTATGTAAGCCAGCTGCCGTCAGGCAATCGCGAAACAATGCCGCTTTGCGATGCAATTCAGCGCGTGCGCGATCAGCAGCTCGCACCTCCGCAAGGCGTGTACGCACTAGAGCTGCCATCATCGGTGGCAGCCCCGTATTGAACACAAACGTGCGCGCTGCATTCACCAAATAGCGGATGACAATGTCATCCGCAGCCACATAGGCGCCTACAGCACCGAACGCTTTGCCAAAGGTGCCCATCATAATATCCACGCGCTGTTGCACGCCGAGTGCATGGCATAAACCACTTCCCTCCGCGCCATACACGCCCCCGCTATGCGCCTCATCGACCATTAAGATAGCATCG
Source organism: Paenibacillus sp. 481 (assembly GCF_021223605.1). Classification (NCBI taxonomy): domain Bacteria; kingdom Bacillati; phylum Bacillota; class Bacilli; order Caryophanales; family Paenibacillaceae; genus Paenibacillus; species Paenibacillus sp. 481. Next base: position 3,049,695 of record NZ_CP075175.1, on the reverse strand, counting down.
TAGCGCTCTTTGAGTGTCACCAGATCAGACAGCGGCGCCTTCGTTCCGTCCATACTGAACACGGCATCGGACACGACCAACTTGCGTACGCCACGCTGCGGCATCGTACCGCCAGCCGATACAGGCAAACCGCCAACTGACCATTTTTTCAACTGTTGTTCTAACCGATTCATATCCCGATGTGGATACCGTTCATGGTGTGCGCGACTTAGCACAATGCCATCTACAATACTTGCGTGATTCAGCCGATCACTGAACACTACATCGTTCCGCCGTACGAGCGCACTAATCGTCCCCACGTTCGCCATGTACCCGCTCGTAAACACGAGGCATGCTTCCTTCCCCTTAAACGCAGCCATTTCCCGCTCCAGCTCCGCATGTTGCGGATCATGCCCCGCAATAAGCCGTGAAGCGCCTGAACCGATACGCACCCCCGGCTCACCAGCACTACGACATGCGAGTTGCAGCGCTGCCCAGTCTGCATCCGTAAGCCATGGATTTAGCCCTAAGTATGCGTTAGAGGCCAAATTGAGTAGCCTCCGCCCACCCTTCAGCATCCATCCATTTTCTAGCCACGTGCACGTGTCGAGCTGACGCAGCCTGCCTGTACGCTCACGCTCTGCCAGCTCCTCACGCATCCAATCCCAACGATCCGTCTCTACAGGGCACATCGTTCAATTTCAAATCCCATATCCGCGATCATTCCGTGATCCGCGGTCGCTTCCTGTCCTTCAGTCGTCAAGTAGTCACCGACGAACACGGAATTAGCCGCGAACAGAGCCAACGGCTGTAAAGAGCGCAAATTCACTTCGCGTCCGCCGGATGCGCGAATTTCTTTTGTAGGGCATACGAAGCGAAGCAACGCGAGCGTCTTGAGGCAGCGACGTGGGTCTAGATGGTTCATACCTGCAAGCGGTGTGCCTGGGATGGAATTAAGAAAGTTGACTGGAATCGAGTCCGCATCAAGTTCACGCAGCGCAAATGCAACATCAACTAACTGCTCGTCGGACTCCCCCATGCCGATGATGACCCCTGAACAAGGAGACATTCCGGCTTGTTTGGCCGTCTCAACGGTATCAATTCGATCGTCATATGTATGCGTAGATGTAATATGTGAGTAATGGTCACGCGACGTATTCAAGTTATGATTGTAACGATCAACGCCTGCAACTTTGAGGCGATTCGCTTGTTCTTGCGATAAAATACCTAGGCAAGCGCAAATTTTCATTGGCATGGTGGATTTAATTTCTTCTACAGCGGCTACAACTTGATCTAACTCGCGCGGCGAAGGTCCTCGTCCACTTGCCACGATGCAGTACGTGCCTACTTGTAGTTCCATCGCCTTGCGTGCTCCTGCTACGAGGTCATCTTTTTGCAGCATAGAATATTTCGTAATCGGCGCATCGGACACACGTGATTGCGAGCAGTAGCCGCAGTCTTCAGGGCACAAGCCGCTTTTGGCGTTAATGATTAAATTCAACTTCACTTTTTTACCGTAAAAATGCTTACGCACTCGAAATGCCGCATCCATAATAGCTAGCAATTCATCATCATCGGCACGTAATACTGCCAGTGCCTCCTCACGTGTGATAGCCTCGCCTTGAATGGCCTTGGCCGCTAAATCGCGCCAATCGCAACCGACTTGCTCCAACATCTGTACCATTACAAACCCTCCCATTTTAGAAAACATAACATTTTCATCTACCCTAGCCTCTGCACTTCATCCATTAGTTACCTCATTCCAATTCGTGCGTGCAGCCACACCCTTAGCTCATGCAAAGCAGGCACGTTCAATATCTGCTCTACCCAAGCCGAACGCCACAGTGCCCAAGCATTTGCAGTGTCATCCGCATCAGAGACATCAGCAGCGTCAGCGGCGCCAGCGGAATCGGCGGCAGCCACATCATCAGCTTCAGCGGCTTCATCCACTACGCCTTCGCCGCCCCATTCCGCGGTCGGTTGAGGCAGCCACGGGGCGTCCCCAAGCACCGGAACGTGGGCCAGCGCTTCAATCATGCGCGCATTTTCTACACGCGCCTTTGCATTCGCCTGCTCCGGCGAACCACTGAACAATACGGCTATATCTGTGATGCCGCGGCTGCGTGCAAATTGAATAGCCGTAACCGTGTGACTTACCGTACCTAGTCCCGGTGCCGCCACTAGCAAGACAGGCATGCGCAACTGGTACGCAAAGTCGGCCATGGTCACCTGCTCGTTAAACGGTACGGCTATCCCGCCAGCACCTTCTACGAGCAATGCGCCCGCACGTAATCGACGCTGGCCTTCCGCAATAAGCGCGCCTACGTCAATGTGCCTCCCACACCGTTCCGCAGCCATCCATGGTGCTAATGGCTCTGGCAAAGTCAGCGTAACGAATTGTTCTTCCGTCACATTCGTTAACCCACTCCCCCAACGAAGTCGATAACTATCCGCATCGACAGCGCCAAGCTCCACCCCGCTCTGTACAGGCTTCCATACGTCTACAGAGCAGCCTATCGCTTGCAAATAAGCTGCAAGCCCCGAGGTAACAACCGTCTTGCCAACACCTGTTCCAGTAGAAGATATGAACACACCTCGCGCAGCATTCCCACCCACGCCTGCAATACCTTCCAAGTTCTCTACGTCTTCTGTGTCTTCCATGGCTTCCGCAGCTTCTACATCTTTCATGCCTTCCATACCCTTCATAGCCTTCATGCCTTCCATTTCTACCACGTCTTCCATAAACAAAGCATCCTCTTTGCGCTAACAGACTACTATGTATGAGTCACTCACCTAATTGTTAACCACTAAAGGGGATTAACAAGTTTACGTTATGAGTATTTATTTTAGCTCATGACCGCCCAATGCTCAAGATATTGTAAACCATATTTAAAAATAAATAGTTAACAATAAAAAAGCCTCCGCTCGACAACTGCCGAACGAAGGCTTAAGGAAAGTGTATTTATTCATTATCTTAACTTTGATACTTCTTGATCCAATTGATGCACATCATGTTCCACATACTGCTTTAACTTCGCATCCCACGAGTAAAAAGTAGCAACGGGGTCCCAGCCCCGGTCGCCGTCTTCTACCCCTCTAAACTTTTTCGACTCCTGAACGATCGTTTTCTTGTCCACCCATTGCACGTCCAAGTCACCCGTAATGTCGAACACTTCATTTAGTTCTCCATTAGCCCAACTATAAATAATGAGACCTGTATTCGAAGGAACATAATAATACATCACCGCTAAGTGTCGTACACCTGGACTTGGCTCCACGATCTCCAGCTTAGGCTCACCAGCAGTCTGATTAAATCTAACGCCATCTGCTTGCAGTCTAACCGTTGCCCCCTTAACGACATACATCCGTCCGCTCTCCGCAATAATATACGTTTCATTACGCTTATCCAGATCTATATCTGCCTCTAAATGAACGGCAACGCTCTCTTTAGGCTGCGCCTTTTTAAACGCCTCTAAATTCGCACTTGTCTTCTGCTCTTTCTCCGCCTCACGCTCCTGCAATGGAACGTTCGAAAGCTGCCAGAACGGAACTTTATTTATCGTCATAACGGGCAGCGAACTATCGCCCTTGCCACTTTTCGCTTGCCATGAAGCAAGCGGTAACGTACGAGCGTGTTCATTCGTCGGCTGATGCACCAGCTTAGCACCCGTTAATTGCTGAGCTGATTCACATGCGCCACTACCACTGCTTGGCTCTAACTTGCCCCCAACTCGCACATGATTCACTTTGGGCTGAATAATCAGGTCTTGATTCTCCAGCTTCCATGTGCCTTCATGGCCGACAATACGTTCAGTACAAGCCATTTGATCAGCAGCAAAAATATAAGATCCGTCCTTATACAAATGATAGGAATCGGAATAACTAGCACCTACACTCGGCTTATTGTGCCAAGTTCCTATGACATCTGCGCGAGTAATCAAAGATTTATCCACTGTCCTCATTCCATCCTTAAGTGCGGGCTGTGCTGGCAAGCTGGCTGCAGCTTGCAGCTGAGTTATTGCGCCACCTGTAACAAGCAGCCCACAAACGGCTATCGTTGTAATGATTGTGCGGTACATCTCCCAACCCTCCTACTGGAAATTTTTCACTTCCAACTCCATCATACCACGCTTCGCTTCCACATGACCAACACCAAGCGTACTTATCGTTCTAAACGATCCCGTGGAATTATTTGTTGCATCATTTCAATGCATTTTCGCTATTTCGCTGCATTTTGTCTCATTATATGATCAATTTCTCTACAAATGACGAATGCCACCTCTGCAACGGAAGGATGCGGGGCAAAAAAGTTCGCCATATCCCGCACTTTCGCTTTCATTTGAATGGCCAAAGATAGCGGCGTAATCATTTCTGCGGCTGCATCGCCGATGACAGTGGCGCCAACGATCGTCCCATCCTTTTTCCAATACAATTTGATAACACCCTCGTCCTGGCTGCTTATAAACGTTTTAAACGATTTGAAGTGAAGGTCAAACACCGCGGATTGGATGTCATCAGATGCAACTACATGCGGCATGCCAACTTGGGCGACTTGAGGATGTTGGTTGAAAATGATAGGTGTAGTCTCATAATTAGGCACTGCAACATGCTCTCCAAAAGCATGCAACACCGCCGCTCGGCCTTGGCGCATAGACAAAGTCGCACTACTCGCATACCGCGCGTCTCCAACTACATAAATATGATTCAGCGAAGTTTGTCCAAAAGGATCGAGTTGCAGCATTCCATTTTGCTCGACGACTAATTGCAATACCTCTAAGTTGAGCTTCAGTAAGTTGGACACGAAACCTATACTTACAAATGCCATGTCCGCCTCAAAAACGGTACCATCTTGTCGATGTACGTTAACCTTATTTTCAATTTGCTCGATATGTTGTACGACCGGACCGTTTACAATATGTATACCTTGATCAATATAGCGTTTCGTTAAATAGGAGGCGATGAGAGAATCAAACGGTGTAAAAGGGCCCTGCTCAGGAGCAAGCCACGTTGTGTTCACCCCGTATTGATTAAAAATGTTCGCATATTCAAATCCAATGGGGCCATTCCCAATAACAATGATATCTTGAGGGAGTTGCTTTAATGATGACATATGAGCAGGTGAAAAAATACGGATGCCGTCGGGTTCTAGCCCATTCGCGAATACAGGAGAGGAACCAACAGCAATGAACAGTTTATCAAATGAAACGGAAAATGGCGCGGCATCGGTCGCGGGCTTGAACCACAATTCATGCGACGATCTGAATTCAACCTCTCCGATGAACGATTTAATGTGTTTCTCGCTAATATTAGCCTCCATGCTATTCGTCCAATGATGCAGCTTAGCATCCAAATCGCTTACAGTACGATCCCAGTTAGGCAGCGGCTTATTAATCTCGTCAATAATGATGCCACTGACCCCAAGCTTCGCCCAATCGCCAATCACGTGTTGCGAAATGATCGTTACATCCGACGAGAACATACTTGCCGTTAACGCAGCTTGCACAGCCGCCGGCCCGCCTCCAATGACGACAACTTTCGTATCCATACAACCACTCCTCCAACCCAATTTGTCGAGCAGGCATGGTACCATTTTCATAACGCCCCTACCCTTGTACATTTTATCACAAAGTATTGGGAAATTAAAACAAATGTTTGGGGAGTTGTGGAATACTCTTTATTGCACACATTAAAACGTAGAGAGAATACTTACAAATCAGTCTAGTATAAGAATGACCATGTATTCCATGTTTCATATTTCACATTTTTATTCGGAAGGATTACCAATGAAAAAACCACCGCGGATTAACGGCGGCTTTTGGCGGCTTGGCCCCTAATTGAATTTATTTCCCTTGTTCTTCTTGAGCAAGTCTATAACAACAATCAGAATCAATAACAGAACAGATTGCAATAAAGGCTTTGCAAAACCGGGCTCATCGTAGATAAAGTAAGCTACTATAAAGTTGGCTATGAAAAATATAATATAGGTCAAGATTCATCCCTCATTTCAGAACCAAGGATCAAGTACCCTTCAATCAACTTCAATCCAAACTTTATAGCGTAACTCCTTAGTGTCATTAATAAAACACTTGTCTGTTCTAACCCTAAAGTTGTGGACGGAAGCTAAAAAGAATGCTAGCGCATAAGCTATTTTATGATCGGGAGTTACGTATCCATCATAAATTCGACCATAAATTTCATTTGAAATGGAATCTGCCCATTCCTCAGCTTCTCTTAATGTATCGAAAAAAAATCCGTCACTGTGCCATCGAATATTCATCATAACAACCTCATCCAATTCTAGTTATTAATAAAAAAATGCCGTACACCCCCATTGTTAGACACAGCTTACAATTGGAGGTGTACGGCATGACGACAAGACAGCCCTTTAATATTCGCAGTGAATCAAACGATATATTCTGAAGGCTATAATTGTTGCACAAAGGCATAAAGCTTAAGCCTGCTAAGTGATTAGAAACTCAGCTGTTAAGCTCGTTAAATTAGTTAAGCTTGTTAAGATAGTTAAGCTTTTCGAATCAACACCCTAATCTTAATGATTCTCGTCAATAATTCGGAAAATGTTCTTAGCTTGATCAATATTGTCAATCATACCCGCGAACCGCTCCTTGCCCGGGCCATAAGCCATAACCGGTACATCTTCACCCGTATGACCACCTGTCGTCCAGCCGGAATACGAACGCGTATTGAAAATTTTCTCGATCGCATTGTCGATCTCGGCTGCCTTCTTCGTCGTAGCTGCCTGCTTCACAGCGTCAATCTCTTCTGGCTTCAGTTCAAGGCCAATATACGCCTTCAATGTTTGCTCTACATCTGCACCACCAGCAATCTTAGCTGCCATAAAGTCTGGTGTACGCTTCGCAGCCTTGATCGGCGCAACATCGAAATTGTAGGAGCCATTCGTTCCGAGCGAGAAGCCACCTGTAGAATGATCCGCAGTCAACACGACAAGCGTCTCGCCGTCTTTTTCCGCAAACTCAAGTACAGACTTAAACGCTTGCTCGAAATCTTCCATTTCACTCATTGCAGCTACCACATCGTTGTCATGTCCGGCCCAATCGATCTGGCTGCCCTCGACCATCAAGAAAAATCCTTTATCATTTTTGTCCAGGCGCTTAATCGCCGATTCCGTCATATCTTTCAACGATGGAGTCTCAACTTCGCGGTCAATCATCTTAGGCAGACCACGTTCTGCAAAAATGCCGAGCACCTGCTTGCTCTCATCCTTCAACAATTGCTCACGATTCGTCACGTAGCTGTAGCCTGCTTGTTGGAACTCCTTCGTCAAGTCGCGGTCGTTGCGGACGAGAAACTTCTTGCCGCCGCCAAGCATCACATCAATCTTATGCTTGCCAGCTATCTTCTCATCGAAGTAATCATTTGCGATGCTGTCCATGCTCTTACGCTTTTCTTCATGCGCACCAAAAGCAGCGGGCGTCGCGTGTGTAATCTCAGAAGTAGCCACTAATCCAGTGGACATCCCCTTCTCCTTAGCATGCTCAAGGACTGTCTTTACAGCAGATTTGTCATTATCGACAGCTATCGCATCATTGTATGTTTTAACACCAGCTGACATCGCTGTCGCAGCTGAAGCTGAATCTGTAATATTTTCTTTAGGGTCTTCGGGATAAGTCATCTGTGTTCCGACCAAATGCTGATCGAACAACGTCTTCTCCATCAGTTGGGTATGCGGTGCATCCTTCATGTAACGATGTGCAGCGGTATAACTAAAGCCCATACCATCTCCGATCATAAAAATAACATTTTTGATCTTCTTCGATGATGGTTTGTCCGCTGCCGCAACGGCTTGGCGATCAGTAAAACCCGTTCCTCCAATAATGCCACTTGCCATAACAAAAGCAAGTGTAACCATTAGCAACTTCTTCGGTTTAATCTGTAGTTTCATACCGAATCCCCCCTAGGATAATAGGCTTGGGAGATAAGCTCCCGCCATATCCTAAGCATACTAGACGTTTGTTAATGGAGTATATAGCCAATGTTAAAAAATTGAAAAGAAATTTTATTGCTTCGTATCGATTGGCTTCAACTTCGCTTCAGTTTCCTCACGCTGCGGCTCCAAAAATGGTGGCAACGCCAGCGACTCACCCAAATGCTCCAATGGCTCATCCGCTTCGAAGCCTGGACCGTCTGTCGCCAACTCGAACAAGATGCCATTCGGCTCTCTAAAATAAAGCGAACGGAAATAGTAACGATCCACGAAACCCGATGTGGAGAACTGCAATTGCTGAATGCGGTCAACCCATTGACGCAGCTCCTCTTCCGTGTCGACACGAAATGCAACGTGATGCACGCCACCACGGCCCGGGCGTTCAAGTTTAAGATCATCTCGTTCTTCGACGTGAATTTCGGCACCCGTTCCGCCCTCGCCTGTTTCTAATACGATCACGTCCGGCTGCCCTTGCTGGAAGGCAGGGTAGGTGCCTTTTTCACGGAATCCGAGCACTCGTATCAACGTATCTACTGTCGGCTGTGCGTCACGAACCGTCAGTCTGACTGGACCTAAACCCGTAATCCCGTACTCCTTCGGAATCGGCCCCGTCTCTCTGGCTTCACCGCCCTTAACGCCAACATTGTTCGCGTCCGACACCATCATTAATCGCTGCCCTTCAAAATCTTTAAACGGAAGAGTTAAACGCCCATTAATCTGCTTTACTCCTTCGTTCTCCACTTCAAATTCCGTAAACCGCTGCTGCCAATATTGGATAGCTTCGTCGTCCGCCACACGCAGCGAAGTTGCTGAAATGCTGCTCACGCCATCGCGATTACGGCCCGCATTCGGAATTTCAAAAAACGTGAGCTCTGTGCCGGGGTTCCCTTTTTCATCCCCATAAAATAAATGATACATCGACGGAGCGTCTTGATTGACCGTTTTTTTAACCAATCGAAGACCTAATATATGAGTATAAAAATCAAAGTTGTTAGCTGCACTTGCCGTTAATGCAGATACGTGGTGAATACCTTTCAGTTCCATCATAAACCCCTCCCGAAATGTGCTTCTATAATGAATCTTTGTGCTTAACTTTCCAATTGTTCACGCAAATTATTATCTTGAATTAAAGATATATGATATAAAGATATTTGTCAAGTTGACATTTATCTATTTTTAATAGGCATTCACATAGCCCTGATTCCACTTTGCGGAATACGCTACATTAGTTACATGATTCCGCGAATAAAGGAGTGAGGACTTATCGCTACTTATAAAGCAATTTTGAAAGGACAAAATGAAGTTCCTCCTGTAAACACGATAGCTAGTGAAGAGGCTATCTTCCGATTGAGCCCTGATGGGACTCAACTGACATTTAAACTCGCCGTGCAAGATATTAAGCGAGTAACCGCAGCAAATATTCATATTGCACCAAAAGGTTTAACAGGCCCTATTGTTGCCTATTTATTTGGCCCGAATAAATTCGGTATCTCCGTAAAAAGCGGCATCATTTCAGGCGTCCTGACGAGCGATGATTTGATCGGTCCCCTGCAAGGCAGAACGATTAGTGACTTGGTTACGGATTTCAATAATGGCTTTGCCTATGTGAATGTTCATACGGTTAAACATCCGGACGGAGAAATTCGTGGGCAAGTATTTCGAGCTAAGGACGATGTTGTGAAACACGTGGAAACAGAGCAAGATCATCTAGCCAAAGTCAAAGCGAAAAAGGCCAAAGTGAAAAAAACTAAAATCAAGGCCAAAGGCAAAAAGGTTAATGTCAGAGGTAAAGTCAAAAAGATCAGAATCAAGGTCAAAAAGATCAGAGTCAAAGTCAAAAAAGGCAAGGTCAAAGGAGGCAAAGTCAAAAGAGGTTGAAGCTCCAAATCCCATCTGCACAAACCGAACATAAGTGAAGTCACGAGGGGAGGCTAAGGTGAGCTTCCTTCTTTTTCGTGCACATTTTATAAAGAATAGGTTTCCTTTCTAGCAAAATGGATCGATAGAAACATAGAATACACTGTTGTGATTTTAAATGAATAAGGAGGCAAAATAAATGACGAATCATGCTGAAGAACCCGACAACTCTACGCTAGCGGCACAAATAACCGTCATCGGTGTGACGAGCAACTTGGAGGGGAGTACGACAGATATTCTTGTGTCGTATCGGCCCAATGCATTGCTAGCCCTTGGAAGAGTCGTGTTTAATCTTCCCGCAGGTATTACAGCCACCACGAATGATACTATTAATGGTGGGGAGATTTTGGATTCACAGTTATCCAATGGCGGTAGAACGGTCACGCTACCCCTTACGCTAGATTTACTGGGGCTGTCTCAAATCAACCTACTGTTGAGCAACAAGACTTTACCTGTTGCCGGAACGTACCGATTCAAGGCTGAAAATACGTTCTTAATAATCGGCGCTCAATTTAACGCAGAGACTGATTTCATTATTCAGCCCGGCCCTACCGTTTATGTGACCAACACGAGTGATAACAACGTGTCAGTTATCCGTTTACTCGTTCCCTCTTCGAGTGCAACGATTGCCGTTGGAACAAGTCCTGCCGGCATTGCATTAGCATCTAACGGCAATTTTGCATATGTCTCGAACTTCAATGCCAACTCCGTATCGGTTATTCATACGGCCACCAATGCCGTTGTTCACACGATTCCAGTCGGAACTCTGCCGATCGGCATTGCCATAACGCCAAATGGTACATTAGCTTATGTTGCCAATCAAGCAAGCGGAACGGTGTCCGTCATTAATACGGCTACGAATACAGTCACGCAGACGATTCCGGTTGAAGTGTTTCCAACGGGTATTGTCATTACTCCAAATGGAAGCTTTGCTTATGTTACGAATCGAAACAGTCAAAAAGTGTCGGTCATTAATACGGCCACCAACACCGTCGTGCAGTCGATAGATGTCGGAAAAGCGCCTACAGGCGCAGCCATTACGCCAAATGGAAATACGCTATACGTCGTTAATGTGCTCGACAACAACGTTTCCGTCATTAATACAGCTACCAATACCGTCATTCAAACGATTGGAGTCGGAACAGCACCTGAATGGGTTGCCGTCCATCCTGCTGGCCAATTGGCTTACGTGACTAATCGCGACAGCGGAACGGTGTCCGTCATCAATGCGACAACGAATTCGGTCATCAACACGATACCCGTTGATCCGTCACCGTTCAGCATTTCCTTTACAGCCAATGGTCAAAAAGCCGTTATCGTACACCGTACTGGCAATAAAGTTTCCGTGCTTAATACGGCAACGAATACGGTCGAAAGAAGCATTCCCGTTGGCAGCTTCCCGTTCGGAGTCGCTATTAAATCTTAAAGTGTTGACCTGTATAAAAAAAGTACACTGACGGCTTGAAGTCAGTGTACTTTCGTATTATAAACGCTCATCCTTCCAAAAGTTCAGCGGGAAATGTTCCTCATCCTTATACACAGCAAATGAGTATCCTTTATTTTTATAAAAATCAATAATTTCCGGCAAAGCATCTAACGTTTGTTGCTTCTCATGCAATAACACAATTTCTACGTCCTCTGTCGTCTGCGTTTTGACCTCGTTAACAATCCCGCCTGGATTCCCCGTATACTTCCAATCGTTGGAGTCTATCGTCCAATCCCAAAGCTTCAACTCCGCCTCTGCCAATTCGTTTCGAAGCGAATCTTTTAACCCCGGCTTTGATCCGTATGGGGCACGCACTAACTTTGGCTTCACGCCCGTTATGTTATGAATGATGTCGATCGTATCTTTCATTTCCGATACAAACTCGTTCTGATTGTATAACTTCTTATAATTGTGCGTCATACTGTGCGGACCTACATAGTGGCCTTCATCTACAGCCCGCTTCACTTCATCATGATACCCCGCAACATTCAAGTTGCTACCCTGCATAAAAAAGGTCGCCGTGACATCATGTTGCTTTAATGTATCTAGAAACTCATCCGTCAACCTGCTCGGGCCGTCGTCGAATGTTAAATAAACGACTTTTCCTTCTGGCTGTTTCATTTCTTTTAGCTGCTTCGTTTCTTTTGAAGCTTGGCTAGTTCCCGAAGATTCGGAAGTAGTCGAGCCTGACGAAGTTCCCACAGGTTCTGATGTTCCCACCGTATTCGGACTTACTAGCGTAGAGCTTGATCCTGCTGGCGTTACTGCCTGTGAGGCTTCTCCTGTATCAGAGAACCCCCACTTTCCAATCACAAGCGTACCCACTATGATACACATAACTGCTATACTCATTTTACTCCAACGCTGAACGTTCTTCATCTGTAATCTGTCCTCTCTCTATCAACCTCGTATAACCTGAGTTTAGTAGAGAGACGTAAAGTTCAAGTGAAGACCATATAAAGAAGGTATAAGGAAATTATAAAGAAAGAGTGCAGAAATTTGCTTCTGCACCCTGATCTTACGCTACATCTTCTTATTCAAATAAAAATAAAACAACACACCGTCCGGTGTATTGAATACACCATACTCCACGTTATGCAGTTCTAAAATATTTTTAGAGATCGCAAGCCCTAAACCTGTTCCACCTTCCGCACGATGACGAGCAGCATCCCCCCGATAGAAACGATCCCATATTTTCAGAAGCTGTTCCTGCGGGATATGTGCCCCTTTATTTTCAATGCCGATTTTAACCCGTTCGCCCGCGTCTTCCATCGTGATCATAACCCGCTCATTCATAGGTGTATACCGAATAGCATTCGTCATAAAATTCGTAAGCACCTGCTCGATTCGATGTTGGTTCGCGATAACTTCGACCGAGAGCAGATCCGCCTGTACATGGAGCTGTTTGCTCGCGATATCCATACTTAATTGTTTCCATATGTGTTCGACTGACTGATCGATATAGAACTGATCGACCTGCAACTTGTACGTCCCTGACTCAAACTTCGCCAACTCCAGCATATCGACGATCAGCATGTCCATCCGGTCTACTTCTTTCGTCATCGCCGTAAAATAATAATCTTTCTTATGACTAGCAACGCCATCTTTCAAAATGGATATACAGCTTTTCATAATGCTGAGAGGCGTTTTTAGTTCGTGCGAGACGCCCGCAATAAATTCTTTGCGCGTATTCTCCAACTGCTTCTCCTTCTCAATGTCTTGATGCAGCTGAGAAATATAGGAGTTCAGCGTTGTCGACAACACATTAATGTTGCGAGACAAGTCACCGATCTCATCCTTAGACGTAATGCGGATGTTCTCCGAGAAATCGAGATTGGCGATTTTTTGGGTCGTATCGTTAATACGCAGCAGCGGACGGGCAATTTTTTTGGAGTAATAAAAAGAAACGAGTACACTTAACACCAACACGACAAGCACGATATACACAAAATATTGCTGAATCATCGTTATCGCTTCATCTACAGGCTGCAACGATGCTATTGCAAACAAATACATTTCCTTCCCCTGTGAATCATAAAACGGCTTGGCAATCGTTTGATATTTAATATCGTTCTGCTGATGCGTCATATGTTCTGTAGCCATACCGATTACCCGCGGCTCAAACAACAATCTTACCTGGAACTGATTAAGCTGCTCTATAAATAGCTTATTCGCGTAAATCGAGTTAGCCAACTCATCTGAAGTCGGCAGCTTCACTTGTGTAATGTTACTGTTTACATGTACAAACGCGGATTGCTTATAGGGAATATCTCGCCGTTTTTCTTCGGTTAAGATGTCGTCCATCTTCTTGAGAAAGACATCGTTCCCCCAACTTGCACTGCCAGCTCTGGATTCGACATTCGCAATCGAAAAAGGAATGACGGATGAGTCCTTTTTGTAGCCGGTAACAAACACTTGATTACCCACCTTGAAGGAGTTGGACAAGACCTCAGTATGCTCGAGATTCGTCATATAGTATAAAGGGACTCTCATACTTTTATTGCCGTAAGGCGCATTCTCCGACGGATGCGTATTAACCTCAATGAAATAATCATCGACATGCTTCATATTCCCGACGCTGTCCACGACCGTTATCCACGTATTATGATCCCGAAAAAATCGCTGCTCCAAATTCCGAATCGCACGTACATTTCCATTACTATTTAAGTAGTCCTGCTCAAATTTGGTCATGCTCGCTTCAATATTTTTCACCTTTTGATCCGCATAATACTGTTTGAAAAATATCGTCTGCCCAACAAAAATAGTTCCCAAAATAAATAAACAAAGGGCTGTCGTAAGCATAAATAATTTAGCTACAATCCCGAATCGCAATTTGCTCATCCTAGTTCCTCAAATTTATAACCGGTCCGCACAACCGTCATAATGAGCTTCGCTTTAACACCCAGCTTATGGCGTAAGTTGCGGATATGCGTGTTAATCGTCCGATCATCACCAGCAAACTCATAACTCCATATTTTCAAAATAATTTGCTCCCGCGTGAGTACAATGCCATAGTTCTGCATCAAATACGCTAAAATTTCAAACTCCGTATGCGTTAAATTGATCGGTTGGCCATCAATCCGCACGGACCGCGACGGAAAATGAATCGTAATGCCTCCCCGTGACAGGGAATCTTCGCTTAATGGGCCACTTTGAATTTGTACGCTTGGCTCGTGGGCAGCAGAAGCGACTGGGGGCATATGTGAAATTTGGTTAAGTAGCCGCTTTGCTCTGGCCAGCAAAATTGGCGGGCTGTACGGTTTAGTTACATAGTCATTGGCACCTAATTCAAAGCCAAGCAAGGTATCATCTTCATCTACGCGTGCGGTTAGCATAATGATGGGAACATTGGACGTTTTGCGAATACGCCTGCACACGGACCATCCGTCCAATTGCGGCAGCATCACGTCCAAAATAATTAAATGAACATCATGCTGCTCAAATAAGGTTAGCGCTTGTTTGCCGTCCTCGGCTTCCAATACATCGAAGCCTTCGTTCTGAAAGTAATCTTTTACGATTTCCCTTAAAATAGGCTCATCTTCCACGATGAGAATGGTTTGTCCCATGATGTAGCACTCACCACACATTCGTTTGTCATTATGTTATTGTAGCCTGCACGGCTGTTTCTTAATAGTTTGCTGACATTCTATTTTATAACGTTAAATAGTCGGCAACGCCATCTACAATCGCCTTCGTCACCTTCTTCTGAAATTGTGCCGAATTCATTTGCTGCTCATCATTCGCATTTGAAATGTAACCTAATTCAAGCAGTACCGCAGGGCTCCTATTTTCACGAATCACATAATAGTCGCCTTGTCTTACCCCGCGATCTTTCGTTTGCAAATCTTGCTGGAACAAAGATTGATGTAGGATGTCCGCAAGCTGTCTATCTTCTTGTTTATGATAATAAGTCGTTATGCCTGACACATCTTTGGTCACATACGCATCATAGTGCAGACTTATATAAAGATCCGCGTTAGCAGACTCTGCCATAGCTACACGCTCCGGCAATTGTACCGTCTCATCTTGATCACGCGTTAAGAGGACGGTCGCCCCTGTTTGTTCGGCTAATTCACGTTGAATATGTTTGGCCGTTAGCAAGGCAACGTCTTTCTCGTACGTTCCAGCTTGGCCGATCGATCCAACATCTTTGCCACCATGACCAGGGTCGATAACAATCGTTTTCCCATCTAAGCGACGATTATCTTCTTGTTGCCCGCCTTGCTGCGCCATGACCGACTCTATTTGTTCACCAAATATATAAATTACAGCAACCAAGCATATAAAAATGAGCACGCACAGGCTGGGGAAAAATCCTTTTTTCATCACAAATCTTCCTCTTCTCTATTTATCTATTACATTAGCCAAACTATCATGTGAGCCTCTAGCTATTGTAATTTACAAAAATAAAGATAAGGTAAAGATTAAATTAAAGATTAAATAAAAATGCCCCTATTAAACGTGTGGCACTAGGCCATCCCGTTCAATAAGGGCTTTATATAACTAGCGACTATATTATTTAGATAAACGTTTCATTAGTGCTGTTCGTTCCGCCTCAAAGCCCGGCTTGCCGAGCAGGGCGAACATATTTTTCTTATACGCCTCAACACCAGGCTGGTCAAATGGATTCACGCCGAGCAAGTAGCCACTGATCGCGACCGCTTTTTCAAAGAAATACACCATTTCGCCAAATGTGTATTCATTTAGCTCGTCCAGCTCCACGATCAAGTTCGGTACACCGCCATCTACATGGGCGAGCAACGTGCCTTGGAACGCGTTTTTGTTCACTTCGTCCATCGTCTTGCCAGCTAGGAAGTTCAAGCCGTCCAAATTGCCCGCTTCCTTCTTAATCGTAAATTCGACACGCGGCTTCTTCACTTGCAATACGGTTTCGATGAGATTGCGACGGCCTTCCTGCACGTATTGGCCCATCGAATGTAAATCCGTTGAGAAGTCCACAGAAGCTGGGAACAGACCTTTTTGATCTTTGCCTTCGCTTTCGCCAAATAGCTGCTTCCACCATTCGGCTACATAATGAAGCGATGGCTCGTAATTGACGAGCAGCTCAATGTCTTTGCCTTTGCGATAAAGCGCGTTGCGCACAGCCGCATACTGATAGCTTTCATTGGTCGCTAGGTCAGGATTGTTGTATTTATGGGCAGCTGTCGCTGCGCCTGCCATCATCTTATCAATATCGAGCCCTGCGACCGCAATCGGCAGCAAGCCTACTGGCGTCAGCACCGAATATCGGCCGCCCACGTCGTCTGGAATGACGAACGACTCGTAGCCTTCTTCGTCCGCCAGCTTCTTCAATGCGCCTTGCGCACGGTCTGTCGTCGCGAAGATCCGTTTCTTCGCGCCTTCCTTGCCGTACTTCTTCTCCATATAATCACGCAAAATGCGGAAGGCGATAGCTGGCTCTGTCGTTGTTCCTGATTTGGAAATCACGTTAACCGAGATGTCCTTGCCTTCAAGCATTTCAAGCAGGTGCGTAATATACGTCGAGCTAATGTTCTGTCCGGCAAAATAAACTTGCGTGTTGCCTTTCATCTGGTTATGAAACGTATGGGACAACGCCTCAATCGCAGCTCTTGCGCCGAGATAGGAGCCACCAATTCCGATTACGATCAACGCATCCGAATGATTTCGTATAGCTGCCGCTGCTTGCTTAATCCGCGCAAACTCTTCTTTATCATAGTGAATCGGCAGATCGACCCATCCGAGGTAGTCGGAGCCGGCTCCCTTTTTTTCATGAATCATCTGGTGTGCTGTTGCAACAAATTCACTTAATTGGTCAACCTCGCTCTGCTGCATAAACGCGAGGGCATTCGAGTAATCGAACGAAATCGTCATCCTGCTTCTCCCCTTCCCCTTCCCCTGCTTAACTCTTCATACGTCGCACTTAACTGCGCTTAGTTTTTAGGCACTGACTCCCAGTCTTTCAAGAAGCGCTCGATGCCCGAGTCTGTCAAAGGATGCTTCCACAGCGCAGGAAGCAAGGAACCTGGAATTGTCGCGATGTGAGCGCCTGCCAGCGCAGCTTGCTCTACATGCTGGATATTGCGAATGCTCGCCGCAATGATTTCGGTGTTCAAGTTGTGAATCGTCAGTATTTGCTTGAGATCATGGACAAGCTGCATGCCGTCTGTACCAATGTCGTCCAAGCGGCCGACGAACGGGCTAATATAAGTTGCGCCTGCTTTCGCTGCCATTAGACCTTGCGCAGCTGTAAAGATAAGCGTTACGTTCGTCTTAATGCCTTTTTGCGACAAGCGATAAGTCGCTTCCAAACCCGCTTCTGTAAGTGGCAACTTAATAACCACGTTCGGTGCCCATTTTACCAATTCATCTGCTTCTTTAACCATTTCATCGGCATCAAGACTGATGACTTCCGCACTGACAGGCCCCGATACGATGCTTGCGATTTCTTGAATAACATCTTTAAATTTGCGTCCTTCTTTTGCAATAATAGATGGGTTTGTCGTTACTCCGTCGACCAGACCGAGACGGCTAATCCGTTTAATTTCCTCAATGTTACCTGTGTCCAAGAAAAATTTCATGTTCATTACCTCCCAAAAGTGTGTGTGTGATTATCGTAAATGCCGTAAACTCTGCCTATGTCACTCATGCTAATTCAGCTCTATAAAGCTGATCTACTAAATGCTACAACTCCGATAGTTCCGTTACTTCTTCTCCACTGCATGCCCACCGAATTCATTGCGCAGCGCCGCAACTACTTTGCCTGTAAACGTATCCTGCTCCAAGGAGCGGTAACGCATCAGCAAGGACAACGCGATAACTGGCGTCGCCGTTTGTAAATCGAGCGCGGTTTCAACCGTCCATTTGCCCTCGCCAGAAGAGTGCATAATGCCTCTAATCTCATCCAGCTTCGCATCTTTCGAAAATGCGCGCTCTGTCAGCTCCATCAACCATGAGCGAATAACCGAGCCGTGGTTCCATAAATGGGCCACTTTTTCGTAATCGTAATCGAAATCACTTTTCTCTAACACTTCAAAGCCTTCGCCAATCGACGCCATCATGCCGTATTCGATGCCGTTGTGTACCATTTTCAAAAAGTGACCGCTACCTGCTTTGCCAGCGTACAAGTACCCATTTTCAACAGCTGTGTCTTTAAAAATAGGCTCGATGACGCTCCACGTATCCGCATCTCCACCAACCATGTAGCTCGCCCCGTGACGCGCACCTTCCATCCCGCCGGACGTTCCGACGTCGAAGAAGCTAATGCCTAGCTGTTTCATCCGCTCATAACGTTGAATCGATTCTTTATAGTGAGAGTTACCCGCCTCAATGACGATGTCCCCTTGGGATAGCAAGCCTGACAGCTCGTCCAACACCGAATCAACGACACCATGCGGAACCATAATCCACATTACACGTGGTGTTTCCGTTGCTTGCACAAGCTCTTGCAACGTTGCTGCTCCTGTCGCGCCGTAGCCTTTCATCTCGTCAATTGCACTCTGGTTCACGTCGTAAGCAACGACTTCATGTTTGTGGTCAAGTAAGTTCTGGCCTAGGTTCAAGCCCATTTTTCCTAATCCAATAAGTCCGACTTTCATTGGTATTCCCTCCATGTAGACACTTGTGATGTGTCTTTTTATCTTGTTGTCTGTTGTAAATTATGGCGAATTATTGCCACCACTTGGCGCCTTCTTGCTCCAATAGTTGGTCCGAAGCTTCAGGCCCAAATGAACCTGCTGGATACGTGTGCAGCGGCACCGTATTGTCCGCAAACGCTTCTAATATCGGCTGCACCCATTTCCAAGCCAATTCAACCTCATCCCAATGCGTAAAGAACGACACATCACCACGCAGCGCATCGAAAATTAAATTTTCATACGCTTCAGGCAAATCGTGCTGGTCCAATGAGAAATTCATCTGAATGGGCTCAACCTCGCCGCCTTTGAGCGGGTTTTTACTATTCAATTGGAGCGTAATGCTTTCGTTCGGATTAATTTGTATCGTTAACAAATTCGGATAGTGCTTATTCGATTTCAAATCCGCATCCGCTTGCAGCTTATCCAACGGATTTTTGAATTCGATGACGATGCGGGTCGACTTCTCCTTCATTCGCTTACCTGTGCGAATAAAGAAGGGAACGTCTTTCCAGAATGGGTCATCAATCCATAATCGTGCGGCAATAAAGGTATCATTGAGTGAAGAGGCCTCCACTCCAGGTTCTGACGTATAGGCCACCACCGCCTCTCCCTGAATTTCACCTGCGGCATACTGGCCGCGAATGACATCTGCACGGACTTCTTCTTTATTTAAAGGACGCAGCGCCTCCAACACCTTTTTCTTCTTAAAGCGAATTTGATCAGGTGTACAGTTGGTAGGCAATTGCATCGCTGTCATCATTAACAGTTGCAGCATATGGTTCTGGAACATGTCGCGAATCGCGCCAGTCTTGTCATAATAGGCTGCCCGCTCCTCGACGCCGACCGTTTCACTCGCCGTGATTTGTACATTTGCGATGTAACGGTTAGACCATAACGCTTTGAGAACAGGATTGCTGCTCTCCAACACTTCAAGATTTTTCACCATCGATTTACCGAGATAATGATCGATACGGTAAACTTCTTCCTCCGCAAAAGCATGGCTTAGCTTCGCATTCAGCTCACGGGCAGATTGGAGATCATGCCCGAACGGCTTCTCAATGACGAGACGCTTCCAACCTTGCGTCGTACCCAAACCACTTTCCTTCAAGTTGTTCGCGATAACATCGAAAAATTGCGGAGCCACAGATAAGTAGAACAGACGATTTTCCGGAATGTTCAACTCACGTTCACGTTGTTGGACGACTCCAAGCAGCTTGTGATAATCCTCTGGATTCGTCGCGTCGTGCTTAACGTAGCGGAATGCATCCAGAAAGGACTGAACAGCTGTCTCGTCCGATACTTCACGTCTCGAAAAAGTAGCTAAGGATTGAGCTACGTTTGCTTGAAATTGTTCGTTCGACACTTCGCTTCGGCCTAGACCTATAACCGAAAAGGCCTGCGGCATTTTTTGGTCCACATATAAATTGTATAGCGCCGGAAAAATTTTGCGTTTTGCTAAATCTCCCGTTGCTCCGAACAACACAAACGTCATTGCATCCATCGTATTTCCTCCTGTTGATTACCGTGCATAGACAACCTAGCCTGTGATGGACTGGCGTGAACATCGGTATCATGTATGTTGCTATCTAAAAATGTTATTGGTTACTTTAAGTTACCTAAATACTTTACACAACCAATTTACTTTATATCTCGAATTAAGTCAATCATAATTTGTCCAAATTGTGAAAGTGATAACTTTCTTTTCATGATAGCGCTTTATATGTTAGTATGTAGAAAATGATTTGTGTTATTTGGTTTGCCTAACTTTAATTAGCTATAAGTTATTTTTAGTTATCAAGAAACAAACCATAACCGTAGAGAAAGAGATGAAACATATGCAAGAGGATGAGCAAAAACACCAGAAACACTTGTGTGAAAAGGTTGAAACTTCACATCAAATCATCGGCAAAAAATGGGTTGCGTTAATTGTGCACTGTTTAATGGAGGAACCGAAACGATTCAGTGAAATTCATGCGTTTATTCCTGATCTCAGCAAGCGTGTATTGAATGAACGGATGAAGGAATTAGAAGAGAACGGAATCGTACTGCGAAATGTCATTCCAGAACGCCCCATTCGTACGGAATATTGCCTTACGAAAAAAGGAACCGAGTTAGGTAAAGCGTTGAAGGCCGTAGAGGATTGGGCTTTAAAATGGCTGTAACATAGCTATAACACCATTTGTTATTGAGCCATTTCCCCTTGCTTCAAATCCGACATTGTTCATGCTTCACGAGTATTTTATCCATCCTAGACGGACATCAGTCATATTCATGCCGGCGTAGCAAGTAACACTTTATTCTAAACAGCAAACAGGCTGCCCAGCTTAATAGCGGGCAGCCTGTTGTGTATTCCATGAAGGATAAATAACTTCCTAATTACTTTGCTTTACTTTATTTGTCGCTTGTTGCTTGTTACTTATTACTTATTGCTTGTTAAATACATCAGTCAAGACAGGGACGATTTGCGATTTACGCGAAACGACGCCTTTAAGGATCGCTTTATTGTCAGTCAATGTCACGTTGTAAGCTTGCTCAACTGCATTTGCAGCTTTACCAAGCGCCAAACCTACAGAATCGTTGTTCAAAATGTCCGTTACGACGAACAAGAACAAGTCCAATTCTTTCTCGGAAATGATGCTTTCAAGCGCTGCTTCAACTTCAGCTTGACGCGCAAGCACATCGTTAACGTCAACAGCGTTAACTTGAGCAATTTCAACCTTAGAGCTGCCCATTTGGAACTCTTTTGCATCCAAAGAGATCAGCTGTGCAATCGTCTTGTCGCTCAAATCAGCGCCAGCTTTCAACATGTCCAAGCCATAGCTGTCTGCGTTAACGCCAGCGATTTCAGCCAATTCGCGAGCTGCTGCTACATCTTGCTCTGTGCAAGTTGGGGACTTGAACAACAAGGAGTCGGAAATAATAGCCGACAACATCAAGCCTGCAATTTCCTTACGGATGGCTACGCCATTTTCTTTGTACATCTTATTCAAGATTGTCGCTGTGCAGCCAACTGGCTCAGCACGGTAGTACAAAGGACCCGCCGTCTCGAAGTTCGCGATACGGTGGTGGTCGATAACTTCAATGACACGAACTTGATCGATGTCATTTGCGCTTTGTTGACGCTCGTTATGGTCAACCAAGATAACGTCTTTGGCTTCACTAGCCACTTGTTCAACTAGGCGTGGTGCTTCTACTTTAAAATAGTCCAACGCATATTGCGTTTCACCATTAACGCTACCTAAACGAATAGCTTCAGCATTTAAGCCCAAGCTCTTTTTCAATTCAGCGTAAGCGATAGCAGAACAAATCGTATCTGTGTCTGGGTTTTTATGTCCGAAGATAAGTACTTTTTCCATTAAATTCACTCCTCATTCGACTAATAGCGAGTAAAGTATACTCTAGATCGACAATAACGATCAAGATTTACAATAAAGATTATAGCGCGAAATCTTCCTTATTCCAATTCCTTTAATGGGAATATTTTCGCCGCTTTATTTAGGTGAGTATGGACATTAAAAAGAGTGCCTCAAAAGTCATTGAAATGACGTTAAGGCACCTCTCTCTATTTTTGATGTACAAAATGAAATCGTTCATAGCTCTGGCCTAGGCTGGTCTAGTCCGGTCTGGATTCGACTGTGGCTAACAATTGGGGCACTGCACTTTCGGAATTGCCCCTAGCCCCTTAGCGCAGTGCAACCACAAAATAATCGTCAGCCCTGCATTTTCATTACGCTCAACTGCTTAGCTTCTTGCTCAAAAATGAAAATGCGTCCAGCGCCCAACCAAAGTACATCCACTTCGTGAGGAGCGGTAACCTTCGCCCGCCAAGACAACGGATCAGCTGTCGCAATCAGTATATCGTATCCGTTATTTGTCTTGAGCGTAAAGCTGCTGCCTTTGGAGCTGGAGCGGTGGAGATAATCGATATTTTTGTGCGTCAGGGTAGTTACAGCCTTTCCCTTGTCCACTTGCATAAGCTTCCGATGCTTGTAATCATTTACGAACACGTGCTTATCCGACATATGATACGGCATAAATCGGTTAATGCCATACTGCCATTGCAGCTTTCCGGCGGCAGAGTAGCGATACAGTTTGAATATTTCATCGCCTTTGTTCATGCGAGACAATTCAAACGCGAAGGAGCCATCCTTAAAAAAGTAAGTATTCCAGTATGCTTCAGCAGGAAAGTTGAATTTGTGCAGCACCTTGTTTTGCTCATTTTGGATACGTAGATTCGTGCTGAAACTGCGGCCCACTGACGTAGAGGACACAAGCACATAGCGGCCATTATCATAATGCTTCAATATACCAGAGAGCTTCTTCGTCTGGACGAGACGCCCTTTCTGATCGTAATAACGCAACGTGGATTGGTTGCCTAACGCGTAGGATACGAGCAGACTATTGTCGTTCGTGATCCAGTAATCCCACGAGAAGTACGTGTTTTTCTTCGGCAGCTTCTGCGTAGCATGGCGAGTAATCTTGCCTGTCTGCGCGTTAATCGCATGAACGATCATATGATTGCCCTTATC
Source organism: Paenibacillus sp. 481 (assembly GCF_021223605.1). Lineage (NCBI taxonomy): Bacteria > Bacillati > Bacillota > Bacilli > Caryophanales > Paenibacillaceae > Paenibacillus > Paenibacillus sp. 481. The sequence goes on along the minus strand of NZ_CP075175.1, from coordinate 3,026,205 downwards.
GCCTTCCAGCAATATTTCCCCGTTAGCCGACACTTTCTTAGGCGTCCGTCTCAGGCTATAGTCCTTGCCAAGCGATATCCGCCATGCCGTCTTGCCATCCTTCATATGTACCGCTTTCAATATCGTCTCTCCGGCCTCCGTTTGGTAACACGAAAAAAGTAAACTACCAGTTGGATCGGCAAACAAGTCAAACACATAAGCCATTTCCTTCGATACCGTGCTCCATAGCTGTGTGGCCTCTGCCGGAACAAACTCCCCGTTCTTCGCAGGCACTTCGATACCAATGCCACTCTTCTCCGCTGCTGCCCATGCTGCATGTTCTCCCGTTACCGCCAGCATAACCGCCAGCACCATAAGAAGCATTGGTTTCGTCCATTTTTTCATGGTGTTCTCGCCCCTTCTCTCTATAGTTGTAGAATTGAACCACCAACTATAATTCTAGCATGGCAACACCAAGTAAGCGCCTAGTATGTAGATGTACAAACTTAACTGCCCCACAATAATTTATAAATGTGGACTACCCCATATTTACCCATAAGGAATTTGATGGTAAAGTAAATACAAATATTACATATCAAATGTTTCAAGGAGGTTCATTCTATGTCCACGGGTTCGCTACAGTATACGACCATTGGCGACCTCATAAGACACCACAGATGTGCTTTGAATTTAACACAGCAACAACTTGCAGAGCTATCAAGCGTTGAAAAGTCTGCAATTTCAAGAATAGAAAGCGGAGAAACAAAGCGCCCAGACTTTAAAACGATTCAAGCAATCAGCAACGTATTGAATATCTCTTTTTATGAATTAATAAAGCATTATGTTAAGGTTGATGACCGCCCCGATGTATTAAAAGGACTACTCCTGCAAGCTGTTGCAGCATCCGATAAAAAAGCCATTCAAACCTTGTCGCTAAGTTTCCTTGAGTCGCAACGCGAAGAAAGCTATGACCTCGCCGAAAAACTTTACTTTACTGCAATGGAAGTACAAGATGAGATGGGAAAATTGGAAATAACGAAAGCCATCATTAATTATTCTAAAAGTCGTGGGATTCAACAATTCTACGCTAAAGGATTAATGCAAAAATATTTTATCGAAAGAGATGACTTCCGAAATTTAGAAACCATTTACCGAGCCCATATACACATTTTAGAATATGCTGACTTTCTCCCTCATGAAGAAAAACTAACGCTTTACTACAGGGCAGGAGTTCATGCCTACAGTTTGATGTTGTTTCAAGACTGTATCAATCTTTGTAAAAATGTTGTCCATAATGATACAAGCAAAAGCCAGATCAAGTCAGATGCGCTATATTTACTGTGTATCTCGTCTTTTGATATAAATAATTATGAAAAAGGTCAATTTTTCTTGGAGCAGTATGCTAAATTCGATCATATTTCAGGTGTTTCCGAAAAGGTTAAGATTGTAACTGCTATCGCTAATGGAAAAATAGGCAAAGTAGATTTGGCAATTGTACAACTTAATGATCTCATGTCAAAAACATCTATGAGAAATTCAACCACCGTTATCAGCCAACTAATTGAGTTATACCTGCAAAAGAACCACATCACAGCAGCCGAACATCTTCTAAGTTACGAAACTGCTTTTAGAGAGATGGTTATTACTTCGCCAGTTAAACAAGCTGAATTATCTAAATATTATCGACTTAAAGGGCTTGTTCTCCTGGCAAAAGTGAACATTGATGATGCGTTCGATTCCTTACTATACAGCGCATTAGAATATGCGAAAATAAAAAGGTACAATGAAGTATTTGAAAATTTCAGTATCATAACTAAACAATTACTGAAAAATAAAAGCCTTGTTAGCGATGAAACCATCCAGAAAATTGATGCTGTATTTGATGAACTGAAAAGAAAGAAAGAGGAAGGATAATTGTGCAGAAATTAGCTGTAGTGTTACTTGCAGTAATCGTTATTTTTTCGCCAACTCCAATGAATACGAGTACTGCTGATTCTCCAGTTGTACATTTTCCTTAACCTGATCCACACTTGGAAACAACAGAATATGGATTAGGCATCCTCTAGCGAAAAGCTAGGGGATTTTTTGTTGTTAAATGACGAAATGAAGATTATATCATAAGAACTACATTTTTCTACAAAAAAGAAATTAAACCAGCAATATTTACTATTCATATATAAAGACTTCTCATGAGGAGGCCTTTACGCTGAAATGGGAAATGATTATCTTCTTAATGAAATTCAAAAACTCAAGGACCAGTTAGTAAGGGCAGTAGACGAACACCACAGTTTAACCAATGAACGCGTCGTGCAAATCAGCCAAGAGCTAGACATTTACGTGTTGCAGTTCCAAAAAAACGTCTGGGCCAGAATGAATGAAAGGGGGACTCTACAATGATTCAGCCACGTAAATGGCTCATTCATCTTAGAGGAGCTAAGACACAAAAAGAAGTGGCCACTATGTCCGACATTAATCGCAGCTCCTATTCCAACATCGAAAGGGGTAGACGCGATCCGAGTGTTCAAGTAGCCATGCGAATTGGAGAAGCTCTCGGATTTAGTTGGTATCAATTTTTCGAGAGGGGTGATTCTATTGCTTGTGACGAAGTAAAGGCTACGCCTACCGTGAATAGACGCAGCCACTAAGAAAAACTGATTCATCTAGAGCATACAAAATCGTGCATAACAATTTCTTTTTTCATTTTGCATGCGCCAAACCATAACCATCGAGACTCGCAGCCCCTTAAATATGCCCATGAATATAGCCGTGAAAGGGAGCAGTTCGTTGAGCAATTACATGACGACTAAGATTCTTAAAGGTTTGAAAAAGCGACTGAATAACAACAGCTTGGTTATCCCTGATGTGTACGGCAATTGGCATGTTGCAAGATTCTCATTCCATCCACCAACAACCACAGATCAACTTCGTGCCTTTTACGATCAATACAAATTCATGCTCCACAGTGATTACATCGAATTTTTAAAGATTCATAATGGGGCTAGGTTATTTAGTGTTGGTACAGATTCTGGCATTGAAATATTCAGTTTGGAACAGCTAGCCGAGCAATTAGAAACAAGCAGTCCACATCATCCGCATCATCTGACTATCGCTCGTAGTCAATCAACTAGATTCTGCATTCGAGAAACGGCAGCAGGCCTATATTTAGCAGGTAACACAGGCTGGGTCAACGCCTACTTGCAGATTAACTTTGCGCAATGGCTCGGGCATTTGATAATCGCTAATGGTTTTGATTATTGGAACTGGAAGATTGCTCAACCAACTCCAACACAATAGGCTATTCGTCTGTATACAAGGGTACTTGCTTATATGTTTTTTATTGAAACTTCCGCAAAGAGCAATAGGAACATAAGCGACCATTCTCTTGTTTTTACTCTTCTCTTTTAAAATATATAGGTTGTCGCGACATCGCGAAGCATCAGCAACGAATCACTCTAAAATCATAGGGTGATTCGTTTTCATTTTGTGTGAGGGTGAATCAATTTTAAAAATCATAGATTTAACAAGATTTTTCGGGCATAGAAAAAGGAGTCCCAAAAATACCCATGACAGGCGTACGCAAAAAGAGTAACCACATTATTACACGGTTACTCTCTTTATTGTTTCACCTACCAAAGCTTAATATCTCATTATTGCTATCAGTCAATATGATAAACCGACCATCGTTGTTGTTTTTGTATTTATGTGCCGGTATACTTCCGGAATTCGCTGTTTTTCTGTAATTCGATGGATTATTTATAACGTCTTGTCTACAAGTTCCAGCAGCAAATATATAATCATGCATATTAGCCGCATTCACCTCTGCGCGGTGTTTTGAAAAGTGATAATTGAGTGAAGCTCCTCTTGAGGAAAAAGTCCCTGCATTCCAACCGAGTGCTGCTAAGTGGCTTTCAGAAAACTCTAATTTTGCACTCCCATATAATACACGTGTTTGACTGCCGTCAACTACAGTAATCGTTACATAGTAGTTCATAACGGCCTTTGTCATAGGAACATTCCACACAAAACTTGTTCCAATGACCGGAGGAACCTTAGCTGTTTGAGGGGCTAGAGTACCATAATCCGTAGCGCTTCCAGTTACCGTTACACTATCCAGAGGGTCTACACCAATATTACCAACATGTACAACCAATCTCTCATGTGATGGAGTAAGTGTAATTGGTATTGCATTTGGGAGAGGTTCAATTGTGTCTTCTTCTAAAGTCACTTTAGGAGTATACTGATCACTGCCGTGGATAGGAATCCCTGAAGCAAATACATTCGTACCGCTTGCAAACAACATAATCATGACAAGAAGGGAACATAAATACGAATTAAGTTTTAATCTCATCTTATTCTCCCCTATCTACAAAATAGTCAAACACCACATATCGTAAAACATGGTTCAAGTTCAAAGCATTCCTCAGCCCATTCATCAATTTCAGAAACTAGTTGTTTTGTGATTTCAGAACTAGAACAATAAACTGTTTTCTTTATGTTTTCCCAGTCAGATCTGTTGACCTCTGTTGGTCCATAGTAGTTAAAATGATCAAGTAACTCCGTCAACACATCACCTAATTCGGTGTTTTCAAAGCATTCATCTGTGATAAATATTGAACTTTCCAACCAATGCGCTTCTTTTAGTTTTCCTCGCATAATCTCAAAAACATCGTGGCCTTTCAGTTCATGTTTTTTCAGAGTAATCATAAGTAGCTCTATCTCCCCCTTTCATATTTACTTTTTTTAACAAATAATATAATATATTAACAAAATGATCGGAATAGTACCCAAGTCCGATATTTATTGTGTTGATGGAACTAATTTAAGTGAACTATTGTTTGTTTTTGTCGGTTTTTGTATGGAATGACTTAGTTAAAGATTCTTCATAGTGACGAGTCAGAGAAAGAAGTCCATATGAAGAATTGCCCTACTCTAATCCTTACACGCTCAGGCCCCGATCCAGCTTCATTCTGACCATTGACAAAGGTAAGTGAACCTAGAGCCGTAACACATAAGTCATCTTACTCTCGCACTTAGCTTGGTAATCAATCATGTTTAAATAAACGGGATGTCCCGCAGTAGTTAAACCTACTTTGGGACATCCCCTTTCATAACCTATTTATGCGTTCAGCCACCAGTCATACATCAATTATCCGTCTCTGCGGCAGAAAGTTCTGAAGACTCTACAGGCTCTGCTGTTTTCACTCCCAGTGCCTCGCGAGCCATCTCCATATACATCTCCTCGCCCGTCTGTAAGGCAAATACCGCGATCAAAGCAGGGAAAGCAGCCCTCAACTCGATAATATGCTCGCGCATTCGCGGCCACACACGGCCTCCAGCGCGTTCATAACGCTCTAGCAACTGTACAAGCGCCTCCTCACCTAATGTCGCATAGTAGGCCGAAAAATCAGAAGCTGGATCAGCGACTATCCCCTCCGTCCAATCTAAGAGCCCCGTAACACGCTGACTGTCATCAACCAAAATGTGCCCTGGATGCAGGTCGCCATGAATAAGCGCCGAATGCGTCGGCCAGTACGAATCATCCGCAAGCCAATTTTGCCAACGCTCCCACAAAGCGTCTGCAACGCCAAATTCCCGCTTCGCCTGTTCCATCTGCTCAATAAGGGTTTGCCGTACCTCGCGCGGCTGCTGCACCCGCACACCTGCTATGGCTGCCGCGTCATGGCTAATCCCGTGCAGCGCCACAAGCGCTTGCGCAAATGAATCGACGAACAGCTCGGACGGTGCTTCCTTATCAATTTGCCACACGTAATCTCTAATTTCCATGTCTATCGTGGCAATTACAGTGCCTTCCAGTATCGGATATGCGATCAGCTCTGGTGTGTTCACTTGCCAATCCGGTACATTAACCGGTAAATACTCACGAACTAGCTTTAGCACATTGCTCTCATATGCAGCTCTCTTCAATACATCAGACCGTCTTGGTGTACGCAGCACCCACGTCACACCGTCCGCATCGGCAGCGACAACTGCAAGGAAGTCAGCTCCTGACTCATTCAACTCTGCACGTTCTGCATCGACCTGAATCCCATTCTGCTTCGCCAGCTCGATAATGCTCTCAAGATTATGTTGTTTAGGTTCACTATTCATTGTCATGGAAACATCCACCTCTCATTTGTGTAATCCACCGGAATAAGCACAAAAAAACTCCTATTCCGTTTCCGAATAGGAGTTAAATAGCACTTACTCAAAAAGACAGCCCCGCACAAAGTGGGCATCTATTGCAGCTTTTTGATGATATAAGCACATGACTAACCCTATTCAGAAAAAGACATCGTTAACAAGCACCCTAACTTGACCTCGGTCCCCACGTATACAACAGCACGAACGCCGCCGCATACCGCTCCTAATCAAACTGGTAACTGTACAATTATTAACGAATATTTTTCTTCAAAAACAGGATTAGAACTTCATGTGCGCATATCATCCTTCCGTTTATTGTTAGGTCTATACTAATCAACTATAACCACATTGGTCAAGGTCTATTTTTTCTCCAAAATACATACGCCACGCAACAAACGCCTACCACGATAGGAATTTGAATAAAAGCACCTACAAACGGATACGCCAGTAGGCAAATCGTGCTCGTGACAGCGGCCATCCATTTTTCAAACCGAGCTCGTAACAATTTAGCTCCTGCCATAGCCCCTAACACATATGTTGCGATTCCTAAGGAATTTGGGATATGAATCAACGTGTTTAACCCTACCTTAAAAATATAAGTGATCACGAGTCCTAATAACGCAACAGCACCCACAAATACAACTGCACGTGTCGGAGTTAAATACTTGCCGTGCCTATAATCAAGCCAAGACGGCGCCACTTTGCTTTGTGCCAACGAGTAGCCAAGTCGACTTATGCCAGCAACATAGGCATTCGTCGTACCGATACAGATCAGCAAAGCGACTACCGCTGTCGCATACCCGCCGTGTACGCCTGTTGTCTTGACCATCACTTGGATAAATGACGCGCTATTTGCCGCTTCTTGTTCAGCTCCGCTGCCTGCTGTATACGCTTGTGTGCCAATAACAGCAACAGCCGCTCCAAAGTACAATACGCCTACGATGATGAGGGCTCCCAACGTTGCTCGAACAAGATCCCGCTCTGGATGTTTGAATTCAGGCGCAAGGCTGGAAATCGCCTCCCAGCCAAAAAAAGACCAAAAAATGAGCATTCCCGCCACGCCTATTGAAGATAACGCACTGCCAGATAGCTGCATCTCGAAATTGTCCGGTTCTATCAAGGGAACCGCCAGCACAATGGTCAGCAGCAAAATACACATGGTAAGCCCGCTTATCGCTAGCTGGACTTTGCCGCTTATGTTAAGTCCGACATAATTGCTTAATCCAGCAATAAGTACAGTTCCCCCCGCTATAATATAGGCAGCCTCTAGCGGCAGATCAAGGGCATACATGACAGATAGACCGCCTGTCAATGGCACAATCATTTGCCCCACAGCAGCGGCAATAAAATAGTACCAGCCGATTACAGCACCTGCGTATGTACCGAATGCCTTTTCAACGAACGTAGCAACTCCACCTGCACTTGGATATGTGCGTGCTAAAAAAGCGAAGGTAAAAGCTAACGGGATACTTAACAAAATCATACCTATCCATGCGATGAGGGCATTAGCCCCCGCTATTCCAGCTGTTATGCCCGGTAAAATCAAAATACCAGAGCCGACAACAGCTCCTACATATAGTGCAATGCCCTGCCATACCGAAATAGATGGTTTGTTCGGATTCACTTCTTTCCCTCCTACCCATTTTACGAGCTGCTAGATGTGTATGGATTTGAAATCAAAACGCTAAATAAAATATAATAAATCTTATCGCAACACTACATAAATAATTGCATTTATTTATCCATTTCTCTTTATATTTTGCATGTAAATTAGGAGTATAGACTACACTTTGAAAGATGTGATATCCGTGGATAAATTAGATATTCAACTATTGAAGCTACTGCAAAAGGATGGTCGCATGACAGTAAGTGAGTTGTCGAAGCAATTATCGCTCAGCCGCCCCAGCGTATCGGAACGAATGCTAAGACTGCAGGAGAAGGGGATTATCGCGGGGTTTACCGCAGTCGTACCACCAGCGACACTTGGCCTTCGTATGCTGCTGTTTATTCAAGTTAGCGAGCTTAAAATACCATGCTCCCAATTTGAACAAATCGCTAAAGAAATCGAAAGCGTTTCTGAATGCCATAGAGTAACGGGTGCCTTCAGCTATTTTATGAAAGCATATGTTGCAGACATGGACAGTCTGACTTTGCTAGTGGATGCGCTAGTTCCGTATGGCAAACTGACTACTTCTATTGTTCTGTCATCTCCAGTAGTTGGTCGTCCTGTACACCCTGCTGCAGAATATATTTCTTAGTACTCAAGTATGTAGCCCCTCATCTGCTGCTCGCCCCTTCTGGACTGTGAATCCGCTATCGGGCCCATATTGAAGCTTATGAGTATCGTTGCGGGTAAAATGAGACAAAGATATAACGATGAATTCAAGATGCAAACCGTTAAATATATTCAAGAGCAAACAAAGAACGTAGCGTAAGTTAAATATCCCTGTGGGCACACTTCACGAGTGGATGCCACTGCACCGAAAATTTGAGGATGAGCAGCTTCTTACTCCTGAAGCTCTTCGAGAAAATAACCGCTCCGTGCTGTCGCTCGAGCTGCGCTCGGCCACCTTCGCGCCATCAGCGCACACGCAGCAAACTACCTACAGCCCATGCAGCTCGCGCAACCCGCGCCAAACGCAAAAAAAGGTCGAGCTCGGGAACCAATCCGCCCCCGCACTCGACCTACAATTTACTCGACGCCCACCACAGCTAAGCCCGCTGGCGTAAAATCTTTTCCCCACATAAACTGCGGCTTAATCTTCCACACGCCTTGTTTGTTAATATAGCCCCATTTGCCGTTCAGCATAGCTGGTGCCAGACCATTTGCCTTGAAGTCGCCCGCACTCGTCTCCATGCCATACTCCGGTTCAAAGGTCGGCTTAATGACAAGCTTACCCTTCGTATTCACATAGCCGATCTTCTCTCCCACCAATACCCAAGCGAGCCCTTGATGGAAGTCGCCAGCTTCCGTATAGTTCGTTTTGAATAGGAACTTGCCTTTTTCATTAATGTAAGACACTTTACCGCTAACTACAACCTTAGCAATGCCATCTACAAATTTGTACGCCTGCTCATATTGTGGCTTAATGGCCCATTTCCCCTTGCTATTAATAAAGCCCATTTTTCCATTCAACTTTGCAGGAGCAAGACCGTTCTTACTAAAGGAATCGGCGATAGAAAATTGGGGCTTAATCACCCACTGGCCTTTACTATTAATATAGCCCTGTTTGCCATCCTTATAAGACCAAGCGAGCCCATTGGCAGCAAAGGAACGATCGGTAATCCAATCTGTCTCTGCTTCAACGGGTTCGAACTGCGGCTTGATGACCCACTGCCCCTTACTGTTAACATAGCCGATTTTGTATTTATCCGCTCCAACTTTAGCAGATGCCACAGCCAGCCCGTTAGGAGAAAATTCGCCTGTATATGCAAACTGCGGTTTAATGACCCATGCTCCTTTTTTGTTAATAAATCCGTACTTCCCATTTTGCCCAGCAGGAGCAAGACCGTTTGCAGCAAAGGAACCTACATATGAAAATTCAGGATTAACAACCCATTTTCCTTTTGCATCGATATAGCCCCAGACGTTCGTATCCGTCCCATTATTCACCGCAGCCGCATATAGTCCACCCGACGCTTCCTTTACGTGTTCAAACTTAGGAGCAGCACTCCAGCTTCCTTTAGCGTTAATAATCCCTTCCTTTGCCCAAGTCATCGTAGGCATCAATAACAATGAAGCTACCGATACAGCAATAACGGTTAATCGTTTCAAATTCATTCAACACACCTCTTCACGATTTTCATGGAATAAATACCCTTTACAACTATTATTCTAACGTGTATCGCCATTTTTTTGTTGCATTTTTTTTGCAGCCAACTTTGCTCCAAATAAAAATAACGGGTAACGCCACATTTCACCATGTAGAGTCACCCATTATATTTCACACGTCCTTAGACTTATTTTTGACCGAAAAAATACGCTGCTCCGCCTTCGTAATCCCATCCAGCAATCGCCTCGTCACAGCCAGTTTAGGAATTGACCAATGAACAATTAAAGCGGCAGCAATAGCCAAACTAGCTCCCATCACTACATCCGCTGGATAATGCACACCAACCCAAATTCGCGATACACCAACACAGCAAGCGACGATGAGCCAGAGCCAGGCTTCCTTTTTACGGACAAGCCAATACGTTACACATACTGCAAAAAATACGATCGTATGGTCACTCGGAAATGAGTTGTCCACACTACGTTCAATCAACTTATTCACGTCCGTTAGAACCGCAAACGGTTGGTAATTAAAGTGAAACTGACCTACTATAATTGCTAATATTTCAGCTAAAATAAAGGCTAGTCCACCTTGAATAACCATCAAACGATTCTCATAAGTACGTGTGAACCAATACACCAGCATGCTTAACGCTAACATGTACAGCAAGGGTTCAGCTACAAAGATCGCAATCGGATTTAAGTCAGGATATTGCTTTCCTAAATCGTTAATGACGCGAAATATTTCTATGTTCCATTCTGAAAATGACATCTGCTATCTCCCTCGTTCCTCCTACCGACTCAACTCTAGTGAATGTCGGACTTTTTAAAATAAACAACAGTCGCAATCAACCCGATAGCAGCCGTCACCAACACGGAAATATACGAATAGAGTGGCGGAAAATGGGCGTTAAATTCATTGTTCGCGATGGCGTGTGCAGCCGACCAAGGAAATAATACTTTGTACTTGGAGTTCGTGATTGCAATGTTGGCCATCGTAATGACGGACGTAAAGATAATGGTTGGAACGTAATTTTTGAACAAGAAAGTTACAAAAATAGTCGGTGTAGAAAGTAAGAACAAGAGCACCGCGCCTACCAAATGCTGCTGCAATGACTTCATCAGTACAGCAACACTCAACCCATCAAACTGTCCGATGAGTCCGAGTATGAGTGTCATTCCCCATGCCACCAACGTTAAAATAACAATCCAAATGAAGAGCATGGCCATCTTGCTCGCGATCAGACTCGTCCGTGAAACGGGTATCGTAAGTAAATTTTTCAGCGTATCTTCTACGTATTCACGATTAAATAAGTAAGCGGTGATGACGCCATACAGCAGCGTTCCGATTAGCAATAGCACGTACAAGTTCGTATTGTAAAAAGACACTTCAAACGTGATCGGCTGTTCAGAAGGCTTTTCATTTTCCGCCGTTAAAAAAGCGACAAACATTAAAATAGGGGCAGCTGACGCACCGATTATACTAACCATAAACATTTTTGCCCGTTTAAGCTTTAACAGCTCGGTGTATAGCAAATTAACCAATGGTGCCACCCCCTATTAATTTGATGAAATAATCTTCTAGTCTATCTTCACTTACTACCATTTTGGATACATCTATGCCGTGCTCGACGAACACCCGGTTCAGCTTCGCCTGCTGACCGATATGCGAATAGACGCGAATATGCCCTTCGGCTTGTACATCATAATCGTAAATATTCAATTGCTGCTCCAAGAGCATCGCCGCTTTGTTGTCGTTGCTTACTTGAAACTGTACATATTTCCGATTTCTTGATTGCAGCTCTGCAAAAGATACTTCCTCGAGTAGCTTGCCCTCATGTATGACCCCGATATGGTCAGCGAGCTGCTCCACCTCGGATAAAATATGACTGGAAATTAATATCGTAATTTTCCGTTCTTGAGCAAGCGACTTAATGAGCCGGCGCATTTCCTTAATTCCAATCGGATCTAAGCCATTTGTAGGCTCGTCCAAAATAAGCAGTTCTGGATGATGAACAATGGCTCTCGCGATGCCTAAGCGCTGCTTCATCCCCATCGAATATTGCCCGACTAGCTTCTTCGTTTCGTGCTGTAGCCCGACAATTTCTAGCGCTTCGGTGAGCGCATCTTTTTTGTGAACACCCATTAGCTTCGCATTAATGAGTAAATTTTCGTAGGCCGTCAAATTTTCATAGAAGCCTGAATGCTCGACCATCGACCCGATTCTGCGTAAAATGTGTTTCTGCTGCTTGACCAAATCCTCGCCAAATATTTCGATTTGTCCATGAGTTGGCTTAATTAAGCCTAGCAACATGCGAATCGTCGTCGTTTTACCCGCGCCATTCCGCCCTAAAAATCCGTAAATCTGACCTTGCTGCACATGCATGTTCAAGTTATGTACCGCTTTTTGCGCGCCGTAAGCTTTCGTTAAATGGGTCGTTTTAATGATTGTACTCATATGCTTCGCACCTCCTGCTTTGCCGAACTTGCTTCATCTGTTTCATTCGTAGTTCTATCATAAGCAGGCGAATTTAAATGGCACTTAATCAATTCTTAATTCCTTCTTAACTTTTTAATTAACCATTTGAACTGGCAAATCTGTTCATTGTACGCCTCATTCTGTGCCCCGCTTCGGGATCGTAAAGCTGAACGTCGTGCGTCTATCAGGCTCACTTTCCACCCAAATTCGCCCCGCATGCTGCTCGACTAATGCTTTCGTTATCGCAAGTCCTAGCCCGCTGCCACCATGTGTTAAATTACGTGAGCGATCGGCGCGGTACATGCGCTCAAAGATGTAAGGCACATCAGCACTCGAAATACCCGCTCCTTGATCCCAAATATGAATTTGATATTCGTCTCGACTCTCCACGAGTTCAACGCCTAATTGATGTCCTTGCTGCCCATACTGCACCGCATTTTTAATAAGGTTATTTAAAATGCGAAGCAAGCTAAGCCGATCAACCTTCAGCATGCATCTCTGCTCAGGGATGCTCACTTTCAGCTCCATACGAGCCTTTTGCAGCTCTGGCAAAAATGGAATAAGCGCCTCTCTTACGAGCTCGGCCACATCAAGCAATTGCAGCTGTAACGGCACCTCATCAGCATCCAGCTTCGCCAGATGAAAGATCTCATCCAGCAACTGCTTCAAGAAGCTGGCTTTCTTCAAAATAATGTCTAAGTATTGCTCTCTTTCTACTGTGGATACCGCGATCCCGTCCTTTAATGCATCCACGTAGCCAATAATGGTCGTGAGCGGGGTCCGAATGTCATGTGAAATATTAGACAGCAGACTTTTACGAGCCGCCTCGGATTTGATGGCGTGCACTTGGACTTTGCTTAATTGTTCGATCAGCTCGTTGACGGAGAACATGACTTCATCCAATAGAGGATCGTCTTTAGCAAGCAAGCGCGTGTTGAGATTACCAGTTCGCGCCCGCTGTAACGCTGCGACGACCTCCTTCAACTTCGCCACATATTCCAATCGCATTTGCAATAGGAATGCTGTTGTAATAAAGAGCGCAACACATAAAGCCCAACGCCACCATCCGTCAGGCTGATCCGTTATTTCCAACATGAACAGGCATAACATCAGCACGAGCTGCACACCGATAAGCCACAAGCTCTTATCATGCTTCATCTTGTTCACCTACAAACTTATAACCGATGCCCCACACGGTTTGCACCCATTTGGGCTCCGAAGGATTGTCCTCAATTTTCAAACGCAGCTTGCGAATATGTACCATGACCGTGTTGTCGTCTTCAATGTAGTCACTATCCCACACTTGGCGAAAGATTTGTGTCTTCGTAAACACTTGCTCCGGATGGGAAGCAACAAACTTCAACAATTCAAATTCCTTTGCCGTTAAGGACACATCAGCTCCATCTTTCTTAACTGTATATCTTTTTAAATCGATGGTTAATCGTTTATAGCGAAGTTGGGCTTCAGCTGACGCACCTACGCCCGCTGCTCCTGAGGCTGCTCCTACACCTGAACCTACGCCTACTCCTGTACCTGTACCTACTCCTGCCCCAGCATCAGCATGTCCGCCAAGTAGACCATGGCTTGCATGGCTTGCATGGCTTGCATGGCTTGCATGGCTTGCATAGCTTGCAATGCCCACACTGCCCGCACTGCTCACACTACCTGCACTGCTTGCACGACCTACACTACCTGCACTGCTTGCACGACCTACACTACCTGCACTGCCTACACTCCCAACACTCTCATCGCCGCCTAATACGAAATACCGCCGCAATTGCGCTTTAATACGCGCCACCAGTTCATGAATGCTAAACGGCTTCGTCATATAGTCGTCCGCACCCATACGAAGCCCAAGCACTTTATCAATGTCCTCATCCTTAGCCGTCAGCATCATGATCGGGATATTGGTGAGTTGTCTAAGCCTTCTGCACACCTCTATGCCATCCATTTTCGGCATCATCACATCTAAGAGGACTAAATGGTACGTATGTTGTTCAAACAGACGAAGCGCTTCCTCGCCGTTTGCGGCAACATCGACTTCATAACATTCTCGCCGCACATATTTTTGTAACAAGTCGCGTATTTCCTGTTCATCATCTGCAATAAGAATTCGAATCGTATCCATACGTGTCACCCTCGCACTTATTCATTATTGTCCAGTGTTCTTTTACAACTACTTTAAGGTTTAAGGCAAAACAAGGTCAAGCAAAGTCTGGGTGTAAGCTTTTCGATTGTCGGATATACATGATCGTGCTATAATGTCTCATCATATCTTGGATTTTTTTATATAAATGCAAGTATGAAACCTTTTTAGGTAATAATCTTATATTCAATCTTATTTAATATATTTTCAAAATAATGGATTAACTATTTAGACATCGCACATGCTAATGAGCATTAGAGGTTAGCAACGTTTAAACATACGTGCAATGAAAAATGAATAATAAGGAGGCTAACATATGTCAGACATCGATAATCAAAAGCAACAAATTGTTGCGTCTGTCCCGCAAAAAGGATTTTTTGGACATCCTAAAGGACTGTTCACCCTATTCTTCACCGAGTTTTGGGAGCGCTTTTCCTATTATGGAATGAGAGCAATTCTTGTCTATTATATGTACTATGAAGTCTCCAAAGGCGGATTAGGATTCGACGAGAGCACGGCTCTTGCCATTGTGTCGATATACGGGTCATTAGTGTATATGTCCGGAATTATTGGCGGGTGGCTTGCTGACCGTATATTCGGTACTTCGAAAGCTGTATTTTATGGTGGAATATTAATTATGTTAGGTCACCTTGTGCTTTCATTTCCGGGAAATATAAGCCTGTTTTTTGTTTCCATGATTTTGATCGTGCTTGGGACAGGCTTACTGAAGCCTAACGTATCAAGCGTTGTAGGTGATATTTATAGCCCGACGGACCATCGTCGTGATGCAGGTTTCAGCATTTTTTACATGGGTATTAACATGGGTGCCTTTATCGCTCCGTTAATAGTCGGCACCGTTGGTATGAATGTTGGTTTCCACATGGGCTTTGGGCTCGCTGCTGTAGGTATGCTGTTGGGTCTAGCCGTGTTTATGTTGACGAAGAAAAAGAACCTCGGCCTTGCAGGTACGATTGTAGCAAATCCGCTCTCGCAAGCTGAGAAGAAAAAAGTGTTTACGACTATGGGAATTGCAGCTGTTCTGTTAGCGATTCTCGTCGCTATAGCTATTCCAACTGGTCTGCTTACATTCAAGACATTTATCGCTCTTGTAGGTGTATTAGGTATTGTTATTCCAACGAGCTATTTTATCGTCATGTATCGCAGTCCAAAGACGACAGCCGTAGAAAAATCAAGAATTATCGCGTACATTCCATTGTTCATTGCATCCGTGATGTTCTGGGCGATTCAGGAGCAAGGCGCAACGATTCTTGCCAATTATGCGGATAAGCGCACACAGTTGGAATTTGCGGGTATTCATATTTCACCTGCTTGGTTCCAATCGTTAAACCCGCTATTCATTATTTTGTTAGCACCTGTGTTCGCTTGGCTATGGGTTAAGCTGGGCAACAGACAGCCGTCCATTCCGCAAAAGTTCTCGTTCGGCTTGCTGTTTGCTGGTTTATCATTCCTTGTCATTTTGCTGCCGGCTTATATTGGTGGTCATAGTGCACTCGTTAACCCATTATGGCTTGTCCTAAGCTATCTGATTGTCGTACTTGGGGAATTGTGCTTGTCGCCTGTAGGCCTCTCTGCGACGACGAAGCTAGCGCCTGTTGCCTTCTCGGCACAAACGATGAGCTTATGGTTCTTATCGAACGCAGCTGCACAAGCGATTAATGCACAGATCGTTAGATTTTACACGCCTGACACGGAAATGCTCTACTTCGGGGTAATTGGAGGAACTGCGATTGTACTAAGTGTAATCCTGTTCATGCTTGCTCCAAAAATCGAAGGATTCATGAAGGGTGTACGATAGCAATAAATAAGTACGGCCGTTTCTCTTGAGGTTTCAATGAGAAGCGGCCGTTTTTCTTTTTAACACGTTGTACAGTGAACCGAATGTTTAAAATGAAGTCCCCTTAGTCTACAATTTCATTTTCCTCTGTGCTTGCAATACTAAATGATTTTATATCATAAGAATTTTGCCACTCAATCGTCAATGCACCGGGTTTAATCAACTTTACATAAGTCGAGTCAACGGTTAGCTGTGCGCTATATCCTGACAGGTCGATACCAAATATCTTTTTCACAGGATCAGCTGCTGCCTTTAACATCTGGTCACTTATTGTATCTGTAATTGTCGGTTCATTTCTAAAGTTGCCTCTGATGTATAACTCAACAATGCGCCCTGTACGAGCTCCAATCTTTACAGACGCGTCACCTTTCTCGTTTTTTAATGTATACCAGTTTCCACTTTTACCATACGAACGAGTAGCCTTCACTAGCTTAACGATCTTGCCACCTTTAATATCCATAACAGCTTTCTCGGCAGCCGCCAAAATTTTAGGATCCATTTGATCAATTGGATAATCAAAGTCCATATATATTTCCTCACTATTGTAGTGGCTAATACTGAACTGCTCACCAATCAAATTCGTTTCAATTTTGCCCTTCATTTCAGGTTTAAACGTAGAACTAGTCGTGTTCTTTTCTTTCTTTTTCGTACGAACAACCTTATGTACTAGTGCTGCAAGCTGCTCCCCACCTAGGCCAGATTTCGCCTCGATTTCACTCCTAATAGAAGGATCTAGATCCGCGTAATTCATAGTGGCGAATGATTCATAAGTTTCGTCCCTTAAGTCAGCATGTACACGACTCAAATAGTCTTTACTATGAAGTGTTAAGTCATATTCACTTAGTTCAATACGACCTGGTTCGACAGATGGGCCTGCAATTTCCACGAGTGCACGCTGTGCCCTCTCAGTAGCCTCTTCCAAATTATTTACTGGCCTCTCGCCGTCATCCTCTGTCTTGTTCGGAACTGCTCCTGGTATGTGAATCGGGGCATAAAAACGCACCTCCTCCGGATCGTTGACACGCCGAATGGAAATGTCGTATTCCTTTAACTGCGGTGCCATAATGGTTACATGATAAATCTTTGCCTTCTCTGTTGTTGCCGCTGGTGTTATATTGGGCGAATACACACCTAACGTTGGGTCCCATACAATTGGGCCGCTACCTTGATAAGCACTCTGAGCGTATTGCTCATATAATTGCTGCCCTGACATTGGGATTGCCGCTGTTGCTGGAGTATCAATATTCATCCCATACTGCTTCCAAAGCTGCTTCGTGTCTGTTTCTTGCAGCTTTAAGTAATACGGCTCATAGGTGAGCAACGCAGTTCGCCATGGATTGAGTCCTTGGTCATCGGCCTGCACCTCTAGATGCAAATATCCATCTTTATAATGTGCGTTTAAGATGGTGATCACCTTACCACGATGTGTAACGGTCTGTGGAAAAGGTTCATTCAACCGCAACTTAAATGTTTTGTTTACTTTCATTTGTGTCACCCAAAGCATATTAACATCAAGGCTCGTGCTATCCTGATGTAAATCGTAAAAACCACTAGAATCAAATTGCCACGAATTATGACTAATTCCATTGGATATATCTGCGTAATTAGTTGCAGCTGTAAGTGAAGTCCATGCTCGCGTGGTTCCTCTTGAATAATAATCTACCGAGGCATTTAATTTGCTATCTTCACTATCCGTAGTTGGATATAAAGAGATTCTCCCGCCACCTGCGACGCGGGCATTAAGATCAACCACAAGCCTGCTAGGATATACTCGAACTTGCTCAACAAAAATTTGTTGAATCGCACTCTCTGAATCTATCCAGCTGTAGTCTACTTTACCAATTCGGACATCTTTGACATATTCCTTGCTTAGCGGAAATTGAATATCACTGTTCTCTGTGTGAACGACTAAGTTAGCGCTATTTCGAGACACTTTCGACAACCGAATCGTTAGCTGCTTCGTATTGCCTTGTCGTAAATGTTCCACGAAATCTGGTTCTATGGAGTACGCCGCTTTAAAGGAATATATACCTTGCTCAAGATGATGTTCTTGCCTCGAGTTAGCCCGCTCTGTTTCATAAGCTAACGACTCCGTATCATAGTATGTTTCTGTAATCCGCCTATCTTCTAATTCAGGCACACTAATAAAATACTCTAACTCCTTTGGTATTTGCTTATTTTGATAAGCTAAAGCAATCGCTGGGTCCTTGACTTCGAGTTCGAATACGAGACGATCGTCTTCAACATGGAGTTCCTGTACACTGATTTCACTCCCTTCCTGAGTTGTTTGATATAAAGGGGATGGAGGATGTTCTTCACTTTCATAATCGATAATCGAAAATATTAAAATGCACCCTACAACGATCATAGCAATACGATTTAACTTTTTTTTGTCCATACTTATACGTATTCTCCTTTTATGTATAGGTAAATGAAGGGAATCCCAACTAATCGACCGCTGCCTTGGTAACCGCCCTGCGCATAACGATCAACTAGTTACACTTATAGTTTAATAGTTAAATAAAGGAATGTATATTGAAGTTCTTCTTTAATCTTGTTGTGCGGTTGTTTCAGCTTAAGTACGTATAGGCCTGAAAAATAAAGTATGATTATGGTAAAATCAAAAAGTAGAGAGACCGCACGCGTTACATTGGAGGGGCAACCTATGGACTACAGATATCCGATTGGAACATTTGAATACGAAGGTGAAATTAGCTCTGGGCAAAGGGAAATATGGATCAAAGAGATTGAACAACTTCCAGCCCAATTAAGAGCAACTGTTCAAGATTTAACAGAGGAGCAACTAGACATTCCGTATCGAGACGGCGGCTGGACGATTCGTCAGGTTGTGCATCATGTATCAGACAGCCATATGAATGCTTTTACTCGTTTTAAGCTGGCGCTGACTGAAGACACACCCACGATCAAACCGTATCTTGAGGATCGGTGGGTTTCATTAGGAGACTCGCTAGAAGTCGATATCGACATTTCACTCGCCTTGCTTGAAGCGTTACATAAGAAGTGGGTCATTTTATTAACCTCATTAAGCGAATCTGATTACCAAAAAGAGTTCTATCATCCTGAATCGCAGCAAACGGTTCGTTTAGCTTACTGCCTTGGGACGTACGCATGGCACGGCAATCATCACGTGGCTCATATTACAGCGGTTAGAGATAGACTTCAATTTTAACGACTGTAGTAGCCCTCACCTCTAAGCGTTTGCGTAGGTGGAGGGTAGTTCACTCGTATTGAATTGCACGAAGGGAAACGAAAGAGAACGAAGGAGAACTCATCATGTCTAACAATTATGAATGTACAGAACCTGTAACACCTTTGGAACCGCTGGAACCTCTCTTGGGTGCCGATAGTCATCATCCCAGTCTGCAAGCCGACTGTGAGAGTTGCTTCGGCTTATGCTGCGTTGCGCTGCCCTTCGCGGCTTCGGTAGACTTCGCGATGGACAAAAATGCTGGACAGCCCTGCCACAACTTGCAGTCCAACTTCCGTTGTGGCGTTCACAACGACCTGAGACAGCTAGGCTTTAAGGGCTGCACGGTGTATGACTGCTTTGGTGCGGGGCAAATGGTGTCCCAAGTTACGTACGACGGACTCGACTGGCGGAAAGCTCCGGAAACAGCGAAACAGATGTTTGAAGTGTTTCCGATCATGCGGCAGCTTCATGAGCTTCGCTGGTATTTGACTGAGGCGCTGACGCTGCGGCCTGCCCGTACGATCTATGATGAACTCAGCTCTGCGCTCGCCGAGACGGAACGCCTCACTCGCCTAGAGCCTGATTCCATTCTCGAACTCGACGTGGCAACTCACCGCGCGAATGTGAACGCGCTGCTCCTACAGACGAGCGAACTTGTGCGTGCAGAAGCGTTGCGCTCGCTAAAAGGGGCCAACGGCGGTAGCCGTCGCAAGACGTACGGCCGCGGTGCAGACCTGTTCGGGGCCAAGCTTAAAGGGGCCGACTTGAGGGGTGCTAATTTAAGAGGCGCCTATCTGATTGCCGCCGACCTTAGCGGCGCTGATCTAAGGGGCGCTGACCTTATCGGGGCTGATTTCAGAGACACGAATATTAGAGGGGCAAACCTGGCAGAAAGTATTTTCCTGACCCAATTTCAGGTCAACGCGGCAAAAGGGGATTCCTCTACAAAGTTGCCACCGACGCTCAATCAACCGTCTCATTGGCGCGTAGGAAGATAGAGGAGCAATCGTGAGTGAACGTCCTTCTTTGTAAGAATGACGAAATAGGCTACTCCCCTCCGTACAGACAAGCATCTAGGGTCGGCCAGAGCTTATAACTTGGCCGATCCTATGGACCGAATGCTAGGATGCCTCTAGGCGTTAACCGCTCCTTTGAGAGGCGGTAGCACATGTTCAGGAATGAGTGACGTATACACATCCCCATCCAAGCGCTGCTTCCATTCTGCTCGTGCCTGCTCGATCAATTGTGGACTTTGCATCGCTTCAATCGCGGTGCAAGCGATCACTTTTCCGGCTTGAAGCATGCCTTTGTGAGCGATTGGCATCATCCCTTGCGATACGACCTGCCAAGTGTGAAAAGGCGTTCCCAACGCCCAGCACGTGGTCATACATTGCATCGTTGGCACAATCCAACTCACATCGCCAACATCAGTAGACCCTGCTAACGCCCCTTCATTGCCGAGAGGTGGAATGACGTCGACAATGTCCTTGTCTTTTAAAGCTTGCACCGTTTCTCGATCCAGTCCTCCTAAGGCCGCTTGAATATCTTCCTGTGACAGCGTTGCACGGATTTCCTTTGCAAACTGATAGTCGAACTCATCATATGCAGGAGCACCGACAGCAACCAAATGCTTGTACATCGCGTTCGCTAACGTTGTATTCGGAATCAGATTCGAAGCAGTACCTTCAAATTCAACGTCCATCGTCGTTCCTGTCATTAACGCTGCGCCTCTAGCAACATTGAGTACACGCTCGTATAGAGCCTCGACTTGCTGCTTTTTAGGAGCGCGAATTAAATAGACGACTTCGGCATGTGGCTGTACGACATTCGGCGAAATTCCGCCTGTATCCGTAATCGCATAATGCACTCGCGCTTCTGGAATCATATGCTCTCTTAAATAATTCACGCCCACGTTCATTAATTCCACCGCATCCAAAGCACTGCGGCCTAAGTGAGGGGCAGCCGCGGCATGTGCACTCTTCCCATCAAATTTAAACGTGACCGAATAATTGGCAAGCGAGCTATCGTTCATCATACGAGGTGATGTGAACGGATGCCAAGACAATGCCAGATCGACATCATCAAACAATCCTGCACGAGCCATATACGCTTTACCAGAACCGCTCTCTTCGGCTGGACAACCATAATAACGAACCGTTCCCTGCAAGCCCGTTTGCTGCATGTAATCTTTAATCGCAACCGCAGCGGCAAATGCACCCGCTCCTAGCAAGTTATGGCCACAGCCATGCCCGTGCCCACCAGCAGCAATCGGTTCATGCTGCGCAACTCCTTTTTGCTGGCTTAATCCTGCCAAGGCGTCGAATTCCCCCAAAATAGCGACAATTGGCTTACCCGCACCGAAACTTCCGATAAATCCGGTTTGGAGCCCCGCTACCTCTCGCTCAATCTGAAATCCTTCCTCCTCCAGCGCTTTGCATACGTACGCAGCTGATCGATGTTCTTCGAAGTAGATTTCGGGACAATCCCAAATATTATTGCTCAACGCGATCGTGTTGTCTCTTTTTTGCTCAACCATTTCCGAAATGATCGTTTGTAACTCAAATCCCGACCCTAATTCCAGCTCTTTCATAAGCGTCTCTCTCCTTTCATCTATCAAACGTGTACGTCCTGTAGGTTCTCTAGGTTCTGTAGGCTGTATATGCCGTGTAGGTTGTGTACGTTGTGTACGTCAATGCACGTCATGTACGTCATATAGACTGTGTATGTCCTGTACGTCGTACATGCCGCATTTGTCGTATATACCGCATTTGCCATATATGTCGTATAAATTACGTATAAGCTTCTTCCTTGTTTTGCTTCAGCAACTCGCCCTTTTGGTCATTCATCGTTAGAAGTGCACCAATACAAATGACCGAAAATACGATCAACATCCAAAAGGCAGCATCGAAAGAACCATTAAATGCATCAATCGTAAATCCAATTGCCATTGGCGTAATAAAGCCTGCCAATTGACCACCGGTATTGGCGATCCCCATTGCTGTTCCTGTTACGGAAGACGGCAACTGCTTAAGCACGATCGCTGGCAAGAGCGTCACAACAAAAGCAATAAACAGATTCACGATCGTTTGATACGTAATAAACGCCGCTACGCTTGAAGCGGTGAACATGAGATACAACAACACGCCAATACAAGCACAAGACAAGCTTCCTAGCCATCTCTCGCGGCCTTTTGGCAACTTATCAATCAGGTAACCAGCAATAAATATGCCTGCAATCGTTGTTATCGCTGGAATCGTTTGAACCCAGCCAAGTGAAATTAAATCAAGCCCGCGATTTTTCACTAAATAGGTCGGCAACCATGCAGAAAGCCCCCAGTTAATGGCGTAAATACTGAAATAAGCAACAAGCAAATTCCAAATGATTGGTGTTTTAAACAGCGCTTTAAAAATACCCTTCTCCATCGGAGCAGCGGCAGTTTGTCCACTTTGTACGCCTATCTCTTCTGAAGGGTGCTCTGGGAGCCTAATGAAATACCAGTAAAGAGCTGCGATAACGGCACCTGCAACTCCAAAAATAACGAACATCGTGCGCCAGCCTATCGTCTCCAGCATCGTTGCGGCTGCTAGCGGAATCATAAGCGATACAATTCCACTTGATGACAGGATGACGGACATCGCCCGGGCCCGTTCGGCTTTCGGAAACGTAAGCGATAAGATTTTGGAGCTAGCAGGCTGGAATCCACCCTCGCCGATACCAAATAGAAAGCGGATAATCATCATTGAGGTCAGGGACCAAGCAACAGCGGTCAGTCCTGTAAAGATTGACCACACAATAACAGCGGTAATCAGAACTTTTCGCGGACCGAATCGGTCAGCGAGCCAGCCCCCGGGCATTTGCATGAGCGCATATCCAGCAAAAAAGCTACTAAGCAAAATTCCCGTAGATGATGAGCTCAAATTCAAATCTTCCGTGATAGCTAACACGGCATAGTTCATAATATAGCGATCTAAGTTACCTAACGACCAACCAAGAAACAGCAACGCTAAAATCCAATTTCTTGTGCGCTTTGATGTCATAAATCCGATTCCCCCTAATCAGTCAGTCGTTAATTTCACATCCGAGATGCTTCATTCGAGAACGCTTGATCCCGAATCCTACTTAGCCCGATCACCCGCTTTTTATTATTTTACGAATATTTAACGACAATTTCGCTTTATAAGTATCTTACGGATATCATCAGCTCTTTTCAAATAAATCTTTTTTTATAACCTATAAAACAAAAAAATAAGCACCCCTCATGTGAGTGCTTATTTCAAACGATACATTTTAGTTGGTCTGCCCCGGGTGTAATGCGACTCTTCGCCCACACACTCAGCTAAATCTACTTCGCATAAATCAGCCATAATCCGCTGCGCATTTCGCTCGCTCATCTGTAGATGTGCAGCCAAATCTTTCGCCGTAAAATGATTCCAGCTCATCTTTTGAATCAAAGCGTCTATCTTCTTAAACGTTTTGACACTGATGTTGCCGCTTTTTAATTTTTCCAAAAAGTCTTTATCGTCCGTACGATAGGAATAAGTCAGCTCTTCCTCCTGCCCTGCCGACTCCACAATCGTGCCATCATCCTGAAAAATGACGATCCCTTGTTCTACTTTTTCCTTCGACTGCCGCAGCGCCCGCTGCGCATTCACTTCCGCCGAAAATACGGTCTGCCCAAACCCAATACCTACAGCCACCGTCGTATCCGCTTCAAGCGACAAGTGCTGCACTTTTTCCTGCAACGTATGAATTTCCCGTTCAATTGCGCCGCGCGAACTGAAAATCGTATACCGTCCGTTACCTTCCTCGATCAGAGAGCCATCTAACTTCTCACAGAGCTGGATCAGCGTCTCTTTCATCCGCAGCTCTAAATACTGAATCTGATACGGATTTTTCATGCGCTCTTTTATCGAATCGAACTCTTTAATTTCGATCATTTCGACACCTATCTGGGTGTCTTTATAGTAGGAGGTTTTTATTTTTTCAAAAAAGATTCGAATCGTTTGAAAAATTTCCACTCGAGTCGGGGACATCCAGTACGACGGTACGCCCGCTTCCTGTAAAGCTTCATGGACCGTTGGATAACATGTCAAAGCCGCCTCTGTCCTCTGTTGCTTCCATAGCTCCAAGTGGAATTGCGTTAATTCCTCTGGATCAATATCAACGTCGAACGTTTTCAAGTGCAGCTCTTTAACCGTGCTTTGCAACTGCTGCAAGCCTTCTCCTTCGGCTACATTCGTAGACAGAATCATATCGATACTTACCCGATCTAACAATTTCCCTTCAACGTACACCAATTCCATAAAGCCTTTATAAATCGCGGATTCAGTCGAAAATATATAAACAAGGTTTTCATCCGATGGCAACGTGTTGGCGGCAATGCGATACGGAATATATCCTGAAAAAAGCCAAAAATCAACTTGATGATCATGTGCTGATACAATGTGCGCTACTTCCTTGGCCTCTGTATAGGAATAAGGGATGAATTCCATTTCTTGTTCCATTTCATTAGCTAACTTGAGTATCCGATTGACGGACAAGCTCGGCCCAACAACGCCGATTCGATACATGTTCGGTTCCTACTTTCTCAACACTGTTATGACCATATTTTAACCCCCGCGTCCCAGTAAATCTATTTATTTCATTACAAGCGCCTCATCTTGCCATCTCGCCCAAATCTGCTCAACCGTTTCCTCAGGTGTCCATTCCGAAGAGTCTAACCACATCCCGATGCGCGGCGTTTCATTTTCCAGTACGCTGTTCAAAGCATCCACGGTCCACGCCACGTAGCCTGTTTTGGAACGAGTAGCTTCTCGCTCGGTTACAGCCTCTGAACTAGGATTAAGCACGACAACATAGAAGGGACGGCTTTGTACCAATGAAATAAATTCGTTCAGCATCGGACCAATGACAACATCCTGTACAACAACTGTAAATCCGGCTTGAACATACGTATCCGCAACCTGTGCGGCCTGCCGATACCGGAGCCGTAATTGCTCCATCTCATCATATCCTGCGTCTGGCTCCACCTCCTTGCGGTCATTCACAATCATTTTCCGGAACATATCTCCTCGTACATGCACGGACTTCGCAAATCGTTCGGATAGTAACTGTGCAACTGTAGACTTCCCGCTTGCCATGATCCCTGTCACGAGAATAATGCTTGGATGTTCCATTGGCGTTAGCACCTAGTTATCACTCCTTTATAACTTTTCCCCACGCCTCTATTTTCCCATTCATCCCAGTTCTGGTCTAGAACAAATGGGAATGTTATGAAATTGGTGTTAGTATGAAAGTATAAGGGGGAGTACATGTGGACAGCAACTATCAGAATTTATTATTAGCATTTGAGGAAGCAGAACTAGCAAAAGCGGAAGGAACTTATCCAATCGGTGCTGTAATTGTTGATTCGAATGGTCAAGTTGTTAGTAGAGGCAGGAATCGAGTGTTCTCGGAGTGCGATTGTACCGCCCATGCCGAGGTAGATGCCATTCGCAAAGCGGGAAACAAGTTGCTCGATTTACAAGCGAAGCGATTTATTAAAAATGACCTTACGATCTATACAACATGTGAACCATGTCCCATGTGCACGTGTACCATTTTGTTATCTGGGATAAAGAAGGTCGTATGGGCAGCAAATGATAATGAGTATGGTGCGATGAGCAAAATGAAGGACGGGCCTCATTTTCTAAAACAATTTAATACCATTACATATATTGCTGCTCCGTACTTAGACTTGGAAAATAGACAGCGATCCTTGCTGGAAGAATGGAATAAAAGTCGAGGAATGGAGAATACGGAGTGGCAGCAGCTTACTGCACAGGAATAACCGCATGAAAGAGCCAATCAGACAGACGTTACCTGACTGGCTCCACTTCCCTATTTCATACTTGGCGATTAATTCCGTATGTAATAAGATATCCAGTATATATTTACCATAAATATTAAAGGGGCTGGACTATCAATGACACAGCGAACACTCATTACGAAAGATAGGATGAAAGCTGATTTAAAAATATTAGGTGTCGAAAAAGGAATGGCGCTTATTGTGCATTCTTCATTGAAATCAATTGGGAAAGTAGTGGGCGGTCCTGTATCCGTCATCCTTGCCTTAGAAGAAGCAGTTGGTGAATCAGGTAACATCGTCATGCCTACCCAAACCGAGCAACTATGTGACCCTGCTGAATACGGGCAAGATTATTCAGAAGAAGAGCTTAACATCATAAGAGATGGCATGCCGTTATTTTACCCTGACCTGACACCAACATCTTATATGGGCTACATACCTGAAACATTTAGAAAGCAACATGGTGTCTATCGAAGCTCTCATCCGCACGTGTCCTTTGCCGCTTGGGGAACAGATGCCAAGTATATTACTGAACATCATCCATTAGATTATGCATTAAGTGAACAGTCGCCATTAGGAAAAATATACGAGTTAAACGGCTATATTTTATTGCTTGGAGCGCCAACCGATTCCAATTCTTCCTTACACTTAGCAGAGTATAAACAAGAAAATACATTTATAAAACCAAAAATATGGGATGTAAAATTAGACATTGATGGTGAGGAAAAATGGACTACTTATACAGATATTAATAATTCATCAGATGATTTTAATCAGATACTTGATGATTTTATTAGGGATACCAACGATGTCGTAGAGGGCAAAATAGGCGAAGCAAAAAGTTATTTAGTACCTATGAGAAAAATAGTGGACTACGCTGTTCATTGGATGAATAAAAATAGGGTATCCTAATTCACATCTTAACATTATCTATATAAAAAAATGTGAGAATAACTCTATCAAATATTTATTTCTAATGGTAGAATTATTCCGGTTGGGGTAATATCTTCATAAATCATTAGGAGGAATTAACGGCATGACAAAAACAACAAGACAGAAATTTGCAGCTCTTCTCCTTTCCGCGTCTCTTGTAGTGGGAACGCTTTCACTATCGGTTTCTCCAGTAAGTGCAGACTCAGACCCCGTTCTCAAACTGCGTCTGATGGAAACAACGGATCTACACACAAACATGGTGAACTATGACTACTACCAAGACAAATTAGTTGACGAGTATGGTTTAGCAAAGACGGCTACTCTGATCAAAAAAGCACGCGCAGAAGTGAAGAACAGCATGTTGTTTGACAACGGCGACCTCCTGCAAGGTAACCCACTGGGTGACTATGTTGCAAAAGTGAAGCCGCTGAAAGATGGCGAGACTCACCCTGTATATAAAGCAATGAACGAATTGAACTACGATGCAGCTAACATTGGTAACCACGAGTTCAACTTCGGACTAGAGCATTTGGACCGTAGCTTGAAAGGCGCGAAGTTCCCATATGTAAATTCCAATGTGTACATAGATGACAAAGACAAAAATCCGAATAACGATAAAAACAGATACACACCTTATTTGATCCTAGACCGCACCTTTAAGGATGAAGAAGGAAATGATGTAAAGCTGAAAGTCGGCGTTATCGGTTTCGTCCCGCCACAAATTATGAACTGGGATGAAGCGCACCTGAAAGGCAAAGTAATCGCAAAAGATATGGTCTCAACAGCGAAAAAATTCGTACCTGAGATGAAGAAAAAAGGCGCAGACATTATCGTAGCTATTCCTCACTCCGGTATCGGTACGGAAGCACCAGGTGCGAATGAGGAAAATGCAAACTTGGAGCTTAGCAAAATTGACGGCATCGATGCGATTCTTTTCGGTCACTCTCACGCGGTGTTCCCTGGTAAAGGATTCGAGAACATGAAAGGCGTAGACGCTGAAAAAGGTCTTATCAATGGCAAGCCATCCGTAATGCCAGGCTTCTGGGGCGACAACTTGGGCGTCATCGATTTGGAGCTCACACAAGAGAATGGCAAATGGAAAGTGAAAGATTCCAAGACGACGGTAGTCCCTGTTTTCGATAAAGAAAACAAAAAGCCACTCGTTGACGCAGACAAAACGATTGTTAACGCAGTGAAAAAAGAGCATGATCTTACAGTAAAATGGGTTCGTTCCGCAGTAGGTAAAACAACTGCACCAATCCATAGCTATTTCGCTCTTGTACAAGATGACCCATCTGTACAAATCGTAACGAACGCACAAAAGTGGTATGTAGAAAAAGCGGTTAAAGGTACCGAGCTTGAGGGCATTCCTGTACTGTCTGCTGGTGCTCCGTTTAAAGCAGGCGGACGTCAAGGCGTGAACTACTACACGAACATCCCTACTGGTACGTTGGCAATTAAGAACGTAGCGGATTTGTACGTATATCCAAACACTGTTAAAGCAGTGAAAATTAACGGTACAGGTGTACAAGAGTGGCTTGAGCGTTCCGCTGGCCAGTTCAACCAAATCGATCCGAAGAAAAAAGGCGAGCAAGCACTAATTAACGAGCAATTCCGTACGTATAACTTCGACATCCTTGACGGCGTAACGTACCAAATCGACGTCACTCAACCATCGAAGTACGATGCTGATGGCAAGCTCATTAACAAAAACGCGAAGCGCATCAAAAACCTTTCTTACAAAGGTAAGCCTATCAAAGCGACTGACAAATTCCTAGTTGTAACGAATAACTACCGTGCAACTGGTGGTGGCAGCTTCCCTGGTATCGATGGTTCTAACATTGTGGTTGATTCCCAAGAGGAAACTCGCCAAGTCGTAATCAATTACATCTTGGAGAAAAAGACGATCAACCCAACAGCGGATAAGAACTGGTCTTTCGTTCCGCTTAAAGAGAAAGCAAACGTAACGTTCGTTACATCGCCAAATGCAAAAGCATTTGCAGCTAAACAGCCTCACCTGAAATTCCAAAGCATTTTGGAGTCAGGCTTCGCGAAATTCAGCATTGATTTGTCCAAAAAGACAAAGTAATGCTGTAGCATAGCAAAGAACCGCGGGATTGATGCCCGCGGTTCTTTTTAACGAATAAACACCACTTTTACCCACTTCGAAAACAAAAAATAAGGAATGCCGATTAAGCACGTTATTGT
The DNA here is from genome assembly GCF_021223605.1 of Paenibacillus sp. 481. Classification (NCBI taxonomy): domain Bacteria; kingdom Bacillati; phylum Bacillota; class Bacilli; order Caryophanales; family Paenibacillaceae; genus Paenibacillus; species Paenibacillus sp. 481. Next base: position 2,996,634 of record NZ_CP075175.1, on the reverse strand, counting down.
GTACACAATAAGCCACGTTATCAACCTTTCTCTTTCCATTAACCAAACATCTGGTGTTTGATAATAGATAGCTATGGTTACAACGTGCATGATGAAAGTAAACAGAAGATACCCTATGTAAATATGCGGGAAAATCTTTTTCCGTCTAAAAAAGAAAATAAAATTAACAATTGAAAATATTGAATTTACAATCGTTTGAAATACACTTGTAATCACCACGATCGTTGCAAGTGTAGATGTATAGTAAGCAGGATCCAATGTTGGAACGAGCTCCTGCTGTCTCTCTGGTGCTGCGGAAAATAAGAAGTCCATCCAAAAACCCACAGTATTAAAGAAAGCCATTGTTAAAGGGGCCTGCAGTAAAATTAACAATCCCCCTTGAAAATATACAAACGACCAGAACTGACGATTCGAGGATAATGACTGCCATGCTGTGTGCCTCTCCATGATGATATTCGCCCCTATATTCTCTCTCTATTTTTCATACTGCCTCTATATATTTTTACCATAAATTATCATTATGCCATAAATAGTTTACCTTGTCTATTCAACATCTGAGAAGTAGTATGCATGATGAGTGTTTTGTTATACACACTCATCCACCCTATGATTGGCCAATCATTTCACTCCCCATATACAAAAAAACAGCTCCCAAAGGTAGCTGCTTTTTTGTAACAAAGTTTAATTAACATGAATTGAACCTAACCCCGAATAACTCGCTTTTTTTATTGCCTCCAAAAAGTCGAACAGTCTGCCTTATCCAAAATATTAAACTCAATCATTTTCTCAAGTAATGTGAAATCAACCGGGCTATCCCACTTGATACGCACCAACTGCTTGGTGTGATCATAGCCAGCCCTCACAATTTCATCAGAAAAATGACTGATCCCCACACTTTCAGGGGCAACAGCCAAATGCTGTTTAGATACGCTAAAGCCAATAATATATGTCCCATGATCGGTAAACATAGGCTGATTCCACGCCATTTTCGGCATTAAGCTTGGAAATTTCTTAGTTACCCAAGCCAGCGCTCCTTCCGTTCGATCCCGATGTTGCGGGTGATCTATTTTCGCTAAATATTCCGCAAAAACTTCCATGTCATTCCCTCCTTCCATACATCATTATTTCCAAACCACTCTATTGTCACTGAACACTGATTCCTATTCTTCAGCCTTCTTAAATCCACTTATCAACTCTAGATGTTCTCATTCTTTCAGACATGAAAAACACCCCGTTAGATAATCATATCCAACGGGGTGAAACGATGCAACTTGTTAAAAATAGTTATTTTTCAATAAATGATTAAACTTTATTTCAAATCTACAACATCAAATCCCAAACTCTCAATTACTCCACCGTCACACTCTTCGCCAAGTTGCGCGGCTTATCCACATCATTACCACGTGCAAGGCTCGCGTAATACGAAATCAACTGCAACGGCACTACCGCCAACGCCGGCGTCAGCATTGGAAGCGTCGCTGGCAGCACAAACGTGCCATCCACCGCTTTCTCCACACCCGCTACATTCGTTTCATCCGTCACCGCGTACACCACGCCGCCACGCGCCTTCACTTCCTTAATGTTGCTAACCATCTTCTCCACCAACGTCGGTTGAGTCGTCAACGCAATAACAGGAATGCCGTCCTCGATCAAGGCCAGCGTACCGTGCTTCAATTCACCCGCTGCATACGCCTCCGAATGAATATAAGAAATCTCCTTCAGCTTCAAAGAGCCTTCCAACGCTACCGCATAGTCAAGACCGCGCCCGATAAAGAACATATTATCGTGCTTCGCCATTCCTTCCGCAACGTCCTTCAACACGTCCGCTTGCTCCAAAATGCGCTCCACCTGCTCCGGCAACGACTCCATCGCCGCAAGCTGCTGACCAATCCAAGCCGTATCCTTCGAACCTGTGGATTGCGCCCAATACAAGCTGAACAGCATAAACGCAATTAGCTGTGACGTATACGCCTTCGTGGAAGCAACCGCAATTTCCGGTCCAGCCCACGTTACAATAGAATCATCTGCTTCGCGTGCAACCGAGCTGCCGACCACATTCGTAATCGCCAACACATGTGCGCCATTACGCTGCGCCTCACGCAGTGCCGCTAACGTATCCGCCGTCTCACCCGATTGGCTGACTACAATGACGAGCGTATCCTTCGTAATAATCGGCGAACGGTAACGATACTCGGAAGCAACGTCCGTTTCTACTGGAATACCTACGCACTGCTCAATCAACGTGCGTCCAACTAGACCAGCATGGTACGCCGTACCACATGCCACAATGTGAACATTGCGAATCGAGCTAAGCTTCGCTGGTGTCAGACCTTTCAGCTCTGGGAATTTCACCCCGCTGCGATCCTCATTTATACGACCACGCATCGTGTCACGATACGCTTTAGGTTGTTCATGAATTTCCTTCAACATGAAATGGTCGTATCCGCCTTTTTCCGCCGTCAGTACATCCCAATCGACAACGATCATTTCTCGGGAAATAAAATTCCCCTCAATCGTCATCAATTCGACAGCGTCCTTAGTCAAGACAGCCATTTCCCCGTCATTCAAAATGTATACGCGACGCGTATACTGCAAAATAGCCGGTATATCCGAGCCAATAAAGTTCTCGCCCTCGCCAATGCCGATAATGAGCGGGCTAGCAAAACGAACCGCCACAAGCTTATCCGGCTCATGCTCCGTCAATACACCCAATGCAAACGCACCACGCATATGCTCCGTTGCACGCTGTACCGCCTTCACAATGTCACCATCGTATTCGCGCGCAATCAAATGCGAAATAACTTCCGTATCTGTCTCCGATACGAAATGAACGCCTTGCGCGATAAGCTCTTCTTTCAGCTCCATATAGTTCTCAATAATTCCGTTATGCACAACTGAGAACTTCATCGTCTTGTCCGTATGCGGATGCGAATTTTCATCCGACGGTTTACCGTGCGTAGCCCAACGTGTGTGACCAATACCAACGCTGCCTTTAAGCGGCGCATCCTCTAGTTTTTCCGCAAGTACAGCCAAACGGCCTTTTGCCTTGCTCACACGCAAGCCATCCTGTGTAAACACAGCAATACCTGCCGAATCGTAACCGCGATACTCTAGCTTGCTCAACCCATCCAACAACACCGCTTGCGAATCTCTTGCTCCAATATAACCGACGATACCACACATAATATAATAGACCTCCGTTAGTCGCTGCGCTCACATGCTGAACGAAGCTCACCGGATGCCATTAGCTATGCTGTCGGATCCATAACTGCAAACGATATGAAATTATACCTTACCAAATAGGAGTAAACTACAATTCACGCATAAATTCATAACTTCCACATGAACGCCAATCAGCACAGCGTAACTTTAACTTGAACGCTAGCTCACTAATCTTCCGTTGATTAGCCAACCGCACGCTCTGCTCTCCGTGTGCTTCGCCCACCCATGTAACAGCCGTATATTTTATAAAAATGAGATTACATCTTAAAATTCCATCATCGAAAAATCCACTCAAGTTAGCGCGCGTTGTCCGACAAGTTGCCTCATCGTTTTCCGCTACGCTATTACGGTGCCTGTGGCACACCGGGAGGTCCCCGCCGATCAATTTCGAACACCTCCACCTCGTCCACTTGCTGCTGTTGCCGTCCATAGCAGTCAAGTGCTGGCGCTTTTTTGCAGTCCCCTGCTTCAGTTTTTACTACCCTCACTTTCCTTCTTGAATCTAATTCAATCCTGAATCATTTAATAGATGATAACGCTAACTCCACCACTACTCAACTACATGATTTCTCACGAATCGGCATTAACGTGGTCAATCTTGAGGATGGTGGAACAAACCTATTATATGCATTTACGACGAAATTGGCAATAGCTGCGTTTCCAAACTTCAAGTAAACAGACATAATTATGCAAAATTCCAACTACATCCCTATCCATTAAAAAGCGGCTTGCCCCACCAACATAGAGCAAACCGCTATCTCTTATTGCCTCATACAACATATGCATGCAGCATCGAATTCGTTACAATAAAAAGCCTAGCTCAGCTCCGTTTGGACAACATCCGCAATACGCTTCACATACGCTTCAACTTGTTCCACTTCCGGGCCTTCCGCCATTACTCGAATGAGCGACTCCGTGCCTGAAGGGCGCACAAGTACACGACCATTGTCACCAAGCTCCTGCTCCACACTAGCAATCGCTGCTTCGATCACCGCGTTGTTGTTATACTTGCTCTTATCACCTACACGCACATTGACAAGCACTTGCGGATATTTGCGCATCAGCGCTTTGGCTTCGCTTAGCTTTTTACCGCTTGTAATCAACGTATCAACGAGTTGAATCGCTGTCAGCATGCCGTCGCCTGTCGTAATATAATCCAAGAAGATCACATGTCCAGACTGCTCGCCGCCCAAATTATAACCGCCACGGCGCATCTCTTCCATGACGTAACGGTCGCCAACACCCGTCTTCGCCGTCTTCAAGCTTTGCTTTTCAGCAGCTTTAAAGAAGCCGATATTACTCATCACCGTCGTGACGATCGTATCTTCCTTCAGACGACCCGCTTCCTTCATTGCCGCTCCGCAAATAAGCAAAATAAAGTCGCCGTCCGCTTCTTCACCTTTTTCATCCACAGCAATAAGTCGGTCCGCATCGCCATCAAATGCCAAGCCTAAGTCCGCTTGATGACGTAATACTGCTTCCCTCAACAGCTCAGGATGCGTAGATCCGCACTCTTCATTAATATTTAGACCTGTAGGCTCTGCCCCGATCGTAATAACTTCAGCACCTAAATCGCGGAATAAGTGTGGTGCCAATTCATAGGCAGCCCCGTTTGCACAATCAAGGACGATGCGCTTGCCTTCAAAGCGGTTCGTTATCGTCGTTTTCAAAAACTCCGTATAGCTCCATTTTGCCTCTGTATCGCTAACTACCGTTCCTAAATCTTTACCTACCGGACGTGGCAGTTCATCTGTATCCGCATCCATCAAACGCTCAATCTCAAGCTCCGTTTCGTCCAACAACTTAAAGCCGTCACGCCCGAAGAACTTGATTCCGTTATCCTGAACCGGATTGTGCGATGCCGAGATCATAACACCCGCGTCAGCTCCCATTACGCGCGTTAAATAAGCAACCGCTGGCGTAGATACAACGCCCAAATGGACAACATCTGCACCAATTGACAGCAATCCCGCTGTCAACGCTGCTTCTAGCATATGACCGGACACGCGTGTGTCCATCCCGATAATGACTTTAGGCTTTTGTACTTCTTTCGTTAACACATAACCACCACAACGGCCAACCTTATATGCAAGCTCCGCAGTTAATTCCTTATTTGCTACACCACGTACGCCATCTGTACCAAAATATTTCCCCATAACTCATTCTCCTTCTCTGGCCGTACGAATTACGTTCTTGCTCATTTCTTACATAGAACGCAAATACAGCTCGTCATGTTCCTTATTGTCTAGCACTTCTATCCATACAATTACACTAACATATCCATTTAGATGTTTCTCGTATCCGCCACACTCAAATCCCTAAGGCCCTGAACCACCTGGCTCTGACGGCACGTTACCCGAAGAAGAACCAGTAGGATCTCTTTCGTTCTCCTTGTCCTTACTATCCTGCTCATCCTTCTTCGGATCATGGTTGTTCTGTCCATCTTGGTTCTGGTTACCCTGTTGTTCCTGTGGATTCGAGCCATTCCCACCTGTATCGGGCTGTTCCGACGGGTTCCCATCAATGGTCCCCGTATCCTCGCCGCCACCCTGATCGCCTGTCGACGTACCCGGATCTGGTGTCGGATCAGGCTTAGTATCTACAGGTGCCCCAGCATCTTCAATCACAATCTTGGCTGTGAACACAGTGTTATCTTCCCGCTTCACAAACCGCGGCAAGTTTACTTGCAGTGTAACATTATGCTCGCCAGGCGGCAAATCGTTCACATTGGCAATCAACTGAATATCCTCTGGTCTTAGCTCATTAATGACGTTCGGTGCCCCGATTACGGTAACATCAAACTTGCGAGACGACGGCTCTGCGATCGTTGTCTTCAGACGCTCATTATTACCCGCAATCCGAATAGGCACCCCTGTAATCGTCCGTTTTTGCACAGCTGTAATCCGCACAACGACAGTCAAATTGCTCGGTTCCATTTTCTCAATGTTAGGTGGAGGCGTCAATTGAACGTTCAGTGAATACTCCCCAGCTTTACTGAATTTACTCAGATCAACTTGCACGCTGTCGTAGAACTCAATTCGATTCAGCACCTGCTGTGGTCCATATACAGTAACTTCATTCACGCTTGGCTCAAGCGACGCAATCGCGAGACCAGTTGGCAGCTCGCCAACCGTATTCACCTGCAACGGCACCGTCTTGAAGGGCTTCGTAATAGGCACTTCGACCTCAACGACGGACGGTGTTATAACTGCACCTTTAACCTCGCGTCCCCTCGAGTCATATGCGGTCAGTTTTACCTGCTTATGAATAACCGTTTCATTAGCCTTATCAATGGAAACCACCGCACTGACCGACTTCACTTGCGACATCCTAGTCTTAGGCAACGTCACATGCACCCGTTCAGACGGACGAATGATCGGCGTTCCCGCCTTATATCCTTCCGCAGGCACACCCTGCGTTTTAATACGTACCTCGACCTGTTTCGTCTGCACTTCCTCCAGCTCCACGGTTACGACTGAAGGCTGCATCGTTAATAGGTCAATACCTGGCTCAGACTTATAGTCCAGTGAAATCACATGTCTACCAGGTCCATAACCTGTCACATCCACTGACACCTGATAATGCTCCGGTAGCGCTGCATTTAACTTCGAACGATTGCCTCGCACTTGAATGCGCGCTGTTTCCGGGCGTAATGATTTTACTTCTAGTTGGGGATCAAGCCCCACCGTTTGTATTTTAACCCCTTCGATCCAGCGCGGCTCCAGCAGCGACGGCTTCGTAGTCGTCGTTGGGTCATCCTTATGTACAACAGCAAATAACAATACACCTATAGCAAGGGCGATAATCTTCGCCACATTGTTGTTCATGAGCCATTTATCCATTTTGCTCACCTTTCCGCTTCCAGAACAATCGCCGCTCTCTTGTCTTCGGCTTTAATTCCTCAAATAGCTTGGAGATGAGCGACTCTTCTTTAATATCACGCACGACTTGTCCATTGATCGCCAACGACACCTGTCCGGTCTCCTCTGAGACCACTATCGAAATAGCATCACACACCTCGCTTATACCGATGGCAGCGCGATGTCGAGTACCTAGTTCCTTACTAATAAAGGGGTTCTCCGATAGCGGCAAATAACAAGCCGCCGCCGCGATATTTCCTTCTCGTATAATAACAGCCCCATCATGAAGAGGCGTATTTGGCACAAAGATATTAATAAGTAACTCCGAGCTAACTCGCGAATCCATTGCGATACCTGATTCCGTATACTCCATCAGCCCCGTACTGCGCTCAAACACGAGCAACGCCCCGATTTTGCGACGCGACATATAATTAATGGCTTTAATAATTTCACCAATCACACGGCCGGTTTCGTCCTCTTCTGCAAGAGAACGACCCGCAAATAGCTTCCCTCTACCAAGCTGCTCTAGCGCACGACGCAATTCTGGCTGAAAAATGATAACGACCGCAATAACCCCGATCGTAAACATCTGATTCATGAGCCACTTTAGCGTGTATAAGTCAAGCCAGGTACTGATCGCCCATGTAAGCACAAGGACGAAAATCCCTTTCAACAACTGCACTGCCTTCGTTCCACGAATCAGTACGAGTAATTTATATATGACATAGCTTACGATTAAAATATCGATAATATTTTTTATCGTTTCTGTCCATGTTAACTCACTAAAAAAGTCCATGAGGTACCCCCAAAGTTCCCCTGATAAAATCATCCTTATCTCTAAGTATTAACTATATACGTTTTACTCCGTTGACGCAAAATTTGCATCATAAATCGGTAAAAAAAGAGCCCTTTGCATATATACAAAGGGACTCATCCACCAACTTATTTGTTAGGAGCAACGTTCGTACTTGAAAATAAATTCGATACGCGGTACCACAGCCAGCTTAACGCCTCATCTATTTGCTTGACCGAACCTGATATATGAGCTGTTGAAGCCTGGTACACCTTACCGTCAACAACGGTAACATCTCCGTTCACTTTACCATGCACTTCAGCCATACCGTTATGCACAGTTAGACTTCCTGCAACCACTTTTCCTGATGGGACAATAACCTTGTTGCCTTCAATAACAACGCCGTTCAAATCTTGTCCCTTGACCATGAGCTGTTTATCCGCATTCCACATGCTCAAAGCACTTGTCATCATCACTAAGACGAAGACAGCTGCTACCGTTACAGCCGGGTGACGCTGCACCCAAATCATGAACGCGCTTTGCTTCTTAGGTTTCGGAATGACACTCATAACCCGAGCAGTGAGATCATCAGATGTAGTCTGCAAACGGTGATTGAATCCGTACAGCAAGCGTTCCGTCTGCTCTAACTCACGGAACTGCTCTCGGCAAGCCGGACATTCAAGCATATGCGCTTTAAGCTTGCTAGCGCACTCTCGGTCCAAATCGTCATCCAGTAAATCGTGCATTAATGAGACGGCTTGTTTGCAATCCATTTGAGCCAATCCTTTCATCCATTATCCAAAAATCCAACATACAGCTGCATGCGCCATTCATACCATAACTTGAACAGGACGCACGTATTACTTTGATTTGTAATACGATACGTCCCGTACTTTAAAAAAGTTTCATTCTTTTCACTTGTTAATAAATTCATAACTTACGTTCAAGCTTTTTGCGCAAAAATTCACGACCACGGTGTACCCGAGTCTTTATCGTCGTAACCGGCATATCTAATACATCGCTAATTTCTTGTAGCGACATATCCTGCAAATAGCGTAGTATCATTACCGACTTATACTTAGGCGGCAAACTTTCGATAGCTTGATGTACCATTTGCTGCGTCTCACTGACGAGCAAGTACGTCTCAGGTGTACGATCATCACTTGGAATCATCGCATAGCCATCAATACCTTCTTGATCCATCATTTCTGCATCGAGCGAATAACTTGGCTTGCGCTTACGCAGTCGGTCAATGCATAAGTTGGTACCAATGCGATAAATCCAAGTTGAGAACTTTTGATTGTCATCGTAACGGTCTAAATTGCGATACACACGCAAAAACGTATCCTGAACCACATCTTCCGCTTCATGGCGATTGCTCAGCATACGATACCCGAGATGAAAAATTTTGTCCTTATACAATTCGACAATTTCAGCAAACGCTCGCGTATCTCCGTTTCGAGCCAGTCTTGCGAGTCGTTTCTCTAACGTATCCAACGGTTTCCCTCCATCCCCACTGCTCGTTGTGCCGTTGTCATGTTCACAAATGGTCACGCAATGACGATAAGTGTGATAAACAAAGGAAAGGTCGAACCTTGAAACAATCAAGGTTCGACCGCTTAGCCCTTTATTAACCCGTATTTCGCAGTCCAGATGCAATACCGTTAATCGTGAGCAACACTTCGCGGAGCAGAACAGGATCATCTTCCCCTGCTTCACGCAGTGCGCGCAACTCGGTCAACAACTGCACCTGCATGTAACTTAACGGGTCTACATAAGGATTGCGCAGCTTGATGGATTCCTGAATAACAGGCACATTGTCCAAAATCTCATCTTGGCCTGTTATACGTAAAATCATCTCTGATGTTAATTTATATTCCGTATCAATCAGATTAAAAATACGCTCACTAATCGCGTCATCTTTAATCATACCTGCATATTCTTTTGCAATTAGCAAATCTGCCTTCGCCAACGCCATCTGTAAATTATCAATCATCGAGCGGAAAAATGGGAAATGCTCGTACATATGACGTAACGTTTGCATATTTTCTTCCTTGCCTTGATAGAAGCTATACAAGCCTGTGCCACCTGCATACCACGCTGGAAGCAAGTATCTGCTTTGCGTCCATGCAAATACCCAAGGAATTGCGCGCAAGTCTTCAAAGCGATCGCTATTTTTGCGTTTGGACGGACGTGAACCGATATTCAGCTCGCCGATTTCTGGCAGCGGCGTCGATTCCTTAAAGAACGTCAGGAAGTCCTCATCGCGGAAAATAAGATCCTGATACTTAGACTGCGACTTTTGTGAGATGTTGACAAGCAACTCCTCCCACTTCGCCTCATTTAAATCCGTGTGTGGCTCGCGAGCAAGGAACGCAGCTTGTATCAATGCAGATGTCGCCTGCTCCAAGCTTCGGTATGCAATACCTTGCATCGAATAACGAGAGCTAAGCACTTCGCCTTGCTCCGTAATTTTGATGCCTCCGCCAATCGTATGCGGCGGTTGCGCCAAAATACTCCGGTTAAGTGGCATTCCTCCGCGCCCAAGCGCCCCTCCACGACCGTGGAAGAACTTCATCTTCACATCATATTCGTTCGCCACAGCCGTTAGCTCTTTCAAAGCAACGCGCAGCTCCCAGTTTGCTGTAAGCACGCCTCCGTCTTTATTACTATCGGAGTAGCCAAGCATAATTTCCTGCAAGTTGCTCATCGAATCGATCGTCTTCCGATACAATGGCAAATCAAACAGCTGCTTCATAATACTTGGTGCAGCATGCAAATCGTCGATCGTCTCAAAGAGCGGCACGGCTTGCAATGTACAGTGGACACTGCCATCTTCCTTTTGACGGAACAATCCGACTTCCTTCGCTAACAGCATGACCTCCAGCACATCGCTGGCACCTTGCGCCATACTAATCAGATAGCTCGTGATGCAAGTAACACCAAACTCTTGCTGTGCTTTATATATGGTACGATATACGTCCAAACATTCGTTTGTAGATTCACTATAATGAATATACGGCGAAGTTAGAGGCCTAGGGTCTTTCAGTAGCTTATGCAACAGATCGACCTTCTCATCCTCAGACAACTCACTATAATTGTCCACGATGTGCATTTGCGACAGCACTTCAGCCATTGCATTTTCGTGTTCTTTACTATGCTGTCGAATGTCTAGCGACGCCATATGGAAACCAAATAGCTCCACTTGGCGAATCATCTTCTTAATATTCGTATCCGCAACATAATCGGCAAAATGATGCCTTAAACTGCGGTCAATGATTTTCAAATCTTCTATGAACTCTTCAGGCGCGTTATAACGCTGTTCTGTACCCTCCTTAGAAGGGTCCAGCACATTGTTGAGCTTTTCTTGCATATAAGACAACTTAATGCGATATGGCTCTTTATCGTTGTGCCAGAATACAGCGTAATTCAACGTGACATTGGCACGATCCGAAGCAATAGATGTTAACAGCTCATCCGATACTTGGACAATGCTTGTGCTGAAGCTAAGTGTGCGCATTAGATCTTTCAAACGCTCTTCATATTTACGAACAGCGAGAACGCGGTGCATCATTAACGTCTCCCACGTTACGTTAGACGTAACTGAAGGATTCCCATCACGGTCACCACCGATCCAAGAACCGAATCGAAGGTACGTTGGCACGTGCCAAGCTTGTGTTGGATAATATTTATCAAGGCAACGCTCTAACTCCGTATAGACGTCAGGCAAGACATCAAATAACGTTTCGTTGAAATAGTACAAGCCATTGCGAACTTCATCCAATACCGTCGGCTTGCGATCACGCAGCTCGTCAGTTTGCCATAGCGTAATAACTTCATTCAACAGCTTAGCGCGCAATTGTTCTCTTTCGCGGTGTGTAAGTGTGGGATTGTCCAATTGCATAATATCGTACGAAATTCGCTTATGAATATCGAGGATCGCACGACGCATTGCTTCTGTTGGATGTGCAGTCATAACAAGCTCTAACGAAATCCCTTCAAGGACACTTTGCAGTTCTTGTTCGGAAATGTTGCGCTCCCTAACATCCAAAATGACACTCTCGATTGAGCCTGGCTGTACCGTTTCTCCAGCGGAACGTTCATAATCTCTTTTGCGGCGTATACGGTGGTTCTGCTCGGCAATATTAACGAGTTGAAAATAAACTGCGAATGCACGAATAACTTGATGTCGAATATCGGGGTTTAACGTATTAATTAACTGCTTAAATTCCTCATACAAGTCAGGTAAAAATACGGCACGTAGCGATTTGCTCGACTCCCGAATTTTCTCTACAATGTCCAACAACTCATTTCCGCCTTGGTGAACCAGCACTTCTCCAAGAATGTTACCTAGAAAGCGAACGTCACGACGAAGTAAATTGTTAGAATTAGCCTTGTTCGCGGTTAAAGTAAGATCACTCATCCGTCTCCCCCTATCCTTATCCATACAGCTCTATTTATGCTTTCCTACCATGATACTACATAATCAGACGAAAATCTTTACTTTTATTTCATTACACTGACGTATTCCTGTGCCATTTTCAGTATACGCACAAACGAATATTTCATGAAAAAAGCCGCGCAGACGATTTCGATAAATGATGCGTCATCACAACAAAAAAGAAGCACCCCTTATTTGATAAGGAAATGCTTCTATATAAAAAGATATATATACAAAAAAAGAGCCATTAGGCTCGCGTTATTGTGGTTATGGAGCGGGTGATGGGAATCGAACCCACGCTATCAGCTTGGAAGGCTGAAGTTCTACCATTGAACTACACCCGCATCAGGTGATGAATTAGATGGTCGGGACGACACGATTTGAACATGCGACCCCTTGGTCCCAAACCAAGTGCTCTACCAAGCTGAGCTACGTCCCGATAATCAATTGCTTATAAAATTAAATGGCGCGCCCTAAGAGATTCGAACTCCTGACCTTTTGATTCGTAGTCAAACGCTCTATCCAGCTGAGCTAAGGGCGCAAATTTGGAGCGGAAAACGGGGCTCGAACCCGCGACCTTCTCGTTGGCAACGAGATGCTCTACCACTGAGCTATTTCCGCATATTCCCTTGAACGACTTTTATATTGTATCACGAAATTTCGTGAATTGCAATACTTGTCCTCAAATTTGTTTCTCACTTCTTCAAGTAATCAATGGAGCGGGTGATGGGAATCGAACCCACGCTATCAGCTTGGAAGGCTGAAGTTCTACCATTGAACTACACCCGCATCAGGTGATGAATTAGATGGTCGGGACGACACGATTTGAACATGCGACCCCTTGGTCCCAAACCAAGTGCTCTACCAAGCTGAGCTACGTCCCGACAACTGGTACCGGCGAGAGGACTCGAACCTCCACGGTTTCCCTCACGATTTTGAGTCGCGCGCGTCTGCCATTCCGCCACGCCGGCATATTGATGTAATTCATGATGTTGTAAAAATGGCGCGCCCTGAGAGATTCGAACTCCCGGCCTTTTGATTCGTAGTCAAACGCTCTATCCAGCTGAGCTAAGGGCGCAAATTTGGAGCGGAAAACGGGGCTCGAACCCGCGACCTTCTCGTTGGCAACGAGATGCTCTACCACTGAGCTATTTCCGCGCATATAATTGTCGCAATCACATTAGATAATAATCAGAGGCGACAAGTAATAATATATCACATTATTCTTGATTGCGCAAGCATTTCATTGAAAATAATTAATGGTATTAACTAACATCGTTATTCTAAGCAAGAATGAGTCTTTTTACAACCCAATTTGTACACTAAAACTAGTCAAAACACCCTAGCATATCAATCACACAACACATTTTATTACGAATTGGCACATAAAATCCATTCATTTCATGCTATTTATCAGGCAAAATGAGGCCGTCTTCAAACTTAAGTAAGAAAGTTAGAAACATAAATCCAATCTAAAACGCTTGAAGACCTATTTAAATTCTTTTAGCCCCTTCTAGCCTAGAGCGTTCGAGCGAGTAATCAGCAGCATCAGTACCATCAGTACCATCAGTACCATCAGTACCATCAGTACCATGATAATTATAAACAAAATAGTTAATCTCATAAAACAAAAAACCCTTGAGTGACAAGGGTTCAATGATGGTGGTGCGCGTGGAGGGACTTGAACCCCCACGCCAAAGGCGCCAGATCCTAAGTCTGGTGCGTCTGCCAATTCCGCCACACGCGCACACTTTAAATATACTGGTGAGCCATGTAGGACTCGAACCTACGACACCCTGATTAAAAGTCAGGTGCTCTACCAACTGAGCTAATGGCTCATACAATTTGGCTGGGGATATAGGATTTGAACCTATGCATGACGGAGTCAAAGTCCGTTGCCTTACCGCTTGGCTAATCCCCAATGTTGTATGAATGGTGCCGGCGAGAGGACTTGAACCCCCGACCTACTGATTACAAGTCAGCCGCTCTACCAACTGAGCTACACCGGCAAAATAATGGTGGACGCTGACGGGATCGAACCGCCGACCCTCTGCTTGTAAGGCAGATGCTCTCCCAGCTGAGCTAAGCGTCCAAATTGGTGACCCGTAGGGGATTCGAACCCCTGTTACCTCCGTGAAAGGGAGGTGTCTTAACCCCTTGACCAACGGGCCATAGTCATGATGCTATATCTGAGAAGTATTCATTTAGTGTCTTCCTGGAGCTCTCAACCGGGATTGAACCGGTGACCTCATCCTTACCATGGATGCACTCTACCGACTGAGCTATGAGAGCAAGAGTGGCTCCCCGAACAGGACTCGAACCTGTGACAACTCGATTAACAGTCGAGTGCTCTACCAACTGAGCTATCAGGGAACATTATAGACTCTCACATGACTCTAGGTGAGCCTGTGTAACAGCCGCTTGGCAACGTCCTACTCTCCCGGGACCCTGCGGTCCAAGTACCATCGGCGCTGGAGGGCTTAACGGTCGTGTTCGGTATGGGAACGCGTGGAACCCCTCCGCCATCGCCACCAAACAGCTTAGGCTTGTTACATAATTCAGGACTTGCGCCCTGAAAACTGATCGTGAAAGGTAAATCGTTATTTCGAATCATCTTGCTTATTTAGGATAAGCCCTCGACCTATTAGTATTCGTCAGCTCCATACATTACTGTACTTCCACCCCGAACCTATCAACCTCGTCGTCTTCAAGGGGTCTTACCAAAAGTGGGAAATCTCATCTTGAGGGGGGCTTCACGCTTAGATGCTTTCAGCGCTTATCCCTTCCATACTTGGCTACCCAGCGATGCTCTTGGCAGAACAACTGGTACACCAGCGGTATGTCCATCCCGGTCCTCTCGTACTAAGGACAGCTCCTCTCAAATTTCCTACGCCCGCGACAGATAGGGACCGAACTGTCTCACGACGTTCTGAACCCAGCTCGCGTACCGCTTTAATGGGCGAACAGCCCAACCCTTGGGACCTACTTCAGCCCCAGGATGCGATGAGCCGACATCGAGGTGCCAAACCTCCCCGTCGATGTGGACTCTTGGGGGAGATAAGCCTGTTATCCCCAGGGTAGCTTTTATCCGTTGAGCGATGGCCCTTCCATGCGGTACCACCGGATCACTAAGCCCGACTTTCGTCCCTGCTCGACTTGTAGGTCTCGCAGTCAAGCTCCCTTATGCCTTTGCACTCTTCGAATGATTTCCAACCATTCTGAGGGAACCTTGGGGCGCCTCCGTTACTCTTTAGGAGGCGACCGCCCCAGTCAAACTACCCACCTGACACTGTCCCCGAACCGGGTAACGGTCCTAGGTTAGAACTCCGATACGAACAGGGTGGTATCCCAACGGTGCCTCCACCTAAGCTGGCGCTCAGGCTTCTAAGGCTCCCACCTATCCTGTACAGTCCGTACCAAAGTCCAATATCAAGCTGTAGTAAAGCTCCATGGGGTCTTTCCGTCTTGTCGCGGGTAACCTGCATCTTCACAGGTATTAAAATTTCACCGGATCTCTCGTTGAGACAGCGCCCAATTCGTTACGCCATTCGTGCGGGTCAGAATTTACCTGACAAGGAATTTCGCTACCTTAGGACCGTTATAGTTACGGCCGCCGTTTACTGGGGCTTCGGTTCATAGCTTCGCCTTGCGGCTAACCACTCCCCTTAACCTTCCAGCACCGGGCAGGCGTCAGCCCGTATACTTCGCCTTGCGGCTTCGCACAGACCTGTGTTTTTGCTAAACAGTCGATTGGGCCTATTCACTGCGGCCCCCTCGGGCTATTAACCCTACCGAGGCACCCCTTCTCCCTAAGTTACGGGGTCATTTTGCCGAGTTCCTTAACGAGAGTTCTTCCGCGCGCCTTAGAATTCTCTTCTCGCCTACCTGTGTCGGTTTGCGGTACGGGCACCTTCTCCCTGGCTAGAGGCTTTTCTCGGCAGCATGAAATCAAGACCTTCGGTACTATAAATTTCCCTCCCCATCACAGCCCAGCCTTAGTGATGTGCGGATTTGCCTACACATCGGCCTCACTGCTTGGACGAACTATTCCATCAGTTCGCGTCCCTATCCTTCTGCGTCACCCCATTGCTCATAACGGTTCACGGTGGTACAGGAATTTCAACCTGTTGTCCTTCGACTACGCCTTTCGGCCTCGCCTTAGGTCCCGACTTACCCTGGGCGGACGAGCCTTCCCCAGGAACCCTTAGGCTTTCGGCGGACATGATTCTCACATGTCTTTTCGTTACTCATACCGGCATTCTCACTTGTGTACAGTCCAGCAGTCTTTACAGTCTACCTTCAACCCGGTACACAACGC
>NZ_CP075175.1:2910000-2975000 GCF_021223605.1 Paenibacillus sp. 481 | reverse complement strand
ATCTTTTTCCTAATCGTCGCAGCACTATTTGCTGCTGGTGTTGTGTATGTGGAAAGCGACAACATCACTGTGTTCTCAGAAGGCAGCCCATCTGCCATTTACAGTGTGCCAACGGAGAAGAAAGTTGTTGCGCTGACATTTGACATCAGTTGGGGTGAGAAACGTACCGGTCCGATCTTGGACGTGTTAGAACAGAAGGGTGTTAAGAAAGCAACTTTCTTTCTCTCCTCCCCTTGGAGCAAGACTCATCCAGATTTGGTTAAGCGCATTGTAAGTGCCGGTTATGAAATCGGTAGTCATGGGCATAAACATGTCAATTACAGCAGCCTAAGCGATGAAGAGATTAAGAAGCAAATAACGACTGCACATGATATTTTGGGGCAGCTTACAGGAAAGCAACCGAATTTGATTCGTATGCCTAACGGAGATTTTGATAAACGTGTATTGCGCATTGCCAACAATTTAAACTATAAAGTCATTCAATGGGACACGGATTCACTCGACTGGAAAAATCCCGGTGTAGATACGATTGTGAACCGCGTTGTGAACAAGGCTCATCCAGGGGATATCATTTTGCTGCACGCCAGCGACTCCTGTAAGCAAACCCATCTCGCGTTACCTACCATTATCGATCAACTGCGGGCTAAAGGTTATGAGTTCGTAACTGTATCTGAACTGGTTCAGCAGACGGAGATGAAAAATAAGACGATCCAAGATAAGACGACGATGCAGCAACATTTTCACGATGCGATCGGATTGTAGTTCGTTAAGAATATGCCCCACTATAGAAAAAGAGCTGACAGGTGTTATCCGCCAGCTCTTTTTGCTTTGTTCTAATCCTTTTTCAATACACGGTGTAGGATTAAAATTTGATAGGCATTACATGCTACTAGTGGTATGACAACAAACCATGTTGCCACCTTACTAATATTCAATGCGAATAAGATCTGAATAGCTGTAACTGTGATCATGAAAAACAAGGTCGGAATAAGTCCTGAAACATTGGTACCCTTTACTTTGAAAAATGCAACGATGATTCCTATGCCCGTTAACACAATTCCTAGCAGGATATCGCTTGTACTGTCTGACACAGTGCCTAGCCACGAACGTAAAAACATGATGTCAAGCAGCACAACTACGGTCAAAAAGACTTGTATGTACGGCCACACCTTTTTGAATAAACCGATGGCGATATAGTTTAACGTCAAATACGCAAACAATCCCATTTGTGAAAACACACTAATCAACAACCCGCTCAATAAGAGCATAAATACGTTGATTACGATATCCCACGGGCCTTTGAAATTACTCCACTCCCCTTGGATCACCTGCAAGGATAAACCTGTTAACAACATAACCGCTCCGCCAATAAGCGATGTTGTCCAAAATAAGAAGGACCATTTTTTTAAATTCAAGGCGCTTCACCTCCACACCGTTCATTATTTTACCAATGTTCGCAACAAAAAACTATTGCGTTCAAACATAATTCATATTTTTTTTCACATACTACGGCTGAAGCGATAAGGAATGTGAAGAAAGGAGATGCGATGCCATGAAGATAAAGGCCGTTCGTCTGGCAACAATGTGCATCGTCATGATCACAATGGTGCTCAGCTCAGCCTGCACGCCAGAGCAACAGCAGCAGTCCTCCAGCGGGCCAGAGTATAAAGAGCTTAAAGCAATGGTCATCGACATTTTAAAAACAGATGAAGCACAGAAAGCAATTCAGTCGAGCTCAGGATCATCAGGTGGCGGTATGCAAGCCCAATCGTTAAATATGCAGCAACAGGAACAAATTCGCTTGGCTGTTAAAGATACACTCATCTCCCCTGATTATCAGAAAACGATTGAAAAAGTGATGACCGAGCCGAAATTTGCTGGGGAGTTTGCGAAGTCTGTAAGTAAGCAGAACAAGCAAATTCAGAAAGACCTCATAAAGGATCCAACCTATCAGCAAGATGTCGCCGATTTACTTAAGTCTCCAGATATGATGAAAGCTTATACAGATATGATAAAGACACCTGATTATCGGAAACAGATAATGGCTGTTGTGAAGGATTCCATGCAAAGTCCCCTTTTCCGGTTAGAAGTAATGGATATGTTAGGAAAGGTCGTGAAAGAAGAGCTTCAACCCAAAAGTGATAAGGGCGGAGGCGGCAAAGGTGGGGAGAAAAAAGGAGGAGGTCAAGAGCAAGGCCAGGAAGAAAGCGGCGATCAAGGTGACAGCGGAGAGAAACAAGAGCAATAAAACATTCAAGCGGATGAGAACGATTGTTCCCTTCCGCTTGAATGCTATACATTACAGCAGGGGCGAGACTATACCCGCTCCGCTAATAAGGTTGCTAACTCAATGTACTGCTGACCTATAGCTGTATCCGCTTTATAGACAGAAGGCGAGAAGTCTGGCTCAGCTGGATGATTATCTGGAGCGCCGAGCGGAATTTGTGCTAGCAACTCGGTATGAAGCGCTTCTGCCAGACGGCCACCACCGCCCCGTCCGAACACGTACTGCTTATCACCGCAAGCTCCGCATTCCAAGTAGGCCATATTTTCGACTACGCCTAAAATATCGTGTTTCGTATGAATGGCCATCGTCCCTGCACGCGCTGCTACAAATGCAGCTGTCGCATGCGGAGTCGTGACGATGATTTCTTTGCTTTGCGGAATCATTTGATGGATGTCGAGTGCGACGTCACCTGTACCTGGCGGCAAATCAAGCAATACATAATCCAACTCGCCCCACTGAACTTCGTGGAAGAAATTGCGCAGCATTTTGCCGAGCATCGGCCCTCGCCATACGACTGGACTGTTATCCTCCACAAAGAATCCCATAGACATGACTTTAACGCCGAAGCGTTCGATTGGAATGACCTGATTGTCGACAACGTTCGGGCGATCTTCGATGCCCATCATGTCAGGAACGCTGAAGCCGTATATATCAGCGTCAATTAATCCTACACGTTTGCCTATGCGTGCCAGTGCAACGGCTAGGTTAACGGTGACGGTAGATTTGCCGACACCACCCTTGCCACTAGCGACGGCGATGAATCGCACGCCGGAAGCTGGGTCTAACAGCGGGTGAGTCTCTAAACCCGCTCCATGACCACGAACAGGCTCTCCTGCAGCTTCAGCAGCAAATGCAGACGAGCCGGATTTGCCTTGCGCGTGGTTATCTTGTGCGCGGCCAACTGCATCAGCCTGTGCTGATGATGAATCTCCACCAGTTGCACCATCATTCATAACATCAGTATTAGATATACCTACGATCGCACACTCATGTTCCGAAGCCACACGAACTCTCACGTGAACTTCCAATATCCCCATTTGAGCGAGCCTGTCTTTAATCGTCTTCGTTAATGCCTCTTTTTGAGCCGTTTCTTCCGTTTGCGGAGCCATAATCGCGGTTAACGATACGTGCTCCCCTTTTATCATGATATCGCGTATCCAGCCCATATCTGCCAAATCGTGTCCTGTAACTGTCTCTTTAATACCTCGGAGTGTTTCAAGCACTTGCTCTCTAGTAGTCATGATGGCACCTCACCTCATATGTAGCTATATCATCTATCATTTTAAACCGTTTTCATGACTCTATTATAGCATAGGCTTATCTTTTACCAAGCTTTTCCCCTGCCATATATCTTAAAATCCCTTTATAAATTGAAGCCGCTACTTTATGTTGATATTTTGCATCAGCAAGCAAGCGTCCTTCTCCAGCATGTGATAAAAAGCCTACCTCAATCAATGCCGCGGGTATAGTTATGGAATTCATCAAATATAGTTTCCGATCGATCGGTTTCGAAACGCGGTCCGTATTTTGTAAATTACGCTGCATTTCCGCTTGAACTAGCTTGGCAAGCCGCTCACTGTCCTCATTTTGCTTCGTATAAAAGGTTTGCGCTCCACTCCAGCGCTTTGACGCAATGCTGTTCATATGGATGCTAACGAGCAAGTTGGCCTTAGTGGATTGAATCGTATGAACACGTGTCTTTAAATCTTCCGCCTTGCGGCGAGCGTACCCTTTCGTGTCTGGCTGAGCCAGATCATAGTCCCCTTCTCTCGTCATCACGACGATAGCGCCAGCCTGCTGCAAATAATCGCGTACATGTAACGAGATAGCTAGATTAATATCTTTCTCAATCGCACCTATTCGATTAACGGCTCCACCATCTGGGCCTCCATGCCCAGCATCAATCGCAATCGTTGTGCCTGATAACGGCATCGTCCAATAAGACCATGATTTCATTGCTGGCATTTCCGCTGTCATAATGACATAAATAAGCACAAGCAAACAAATGCTTATGATCCATTTCCGGACATTCCTAAGCGGAATCCACCAGAAAGATGCTTTTTGTTGTTGAGAATTGCTCATAATAAAGTCCACCCCGTTCCTCTACAGACTCTAATCATCTATATGGGACAAGGTGGACAAATATACTTACGTATTCGATTAATTATTGCTTACAGGCTTACAGACCTAAAGGATTAAACGGTTGCACTATTATCAACCATGCCTTCGATCAAGATACGAGCCACTTCCGGTCGGGAAAATTCCGGTGGCGGGCATATCCCATCACGTAGTAGAGCACGCACCTTTGTACCAGACAACGTTAAATGATCTTCTTTCGGATGAGGGCATGTTTTATTTGAAGCCATATTTCCACACGTCTTACAGAAGAAGCTGTGCTCAAAAAAGAGCGGAGTAATCTCAAGCTCTTCAGCCGTAAAGTTGTGGAATATTTCTTGCGCCTCATAAGTCCCGTAATAGTCGCCTACACCTGCATGGTCGCGGCCAACTATAAAATGGGTACAGCCATAATTTTTACGCACAATCGCATGGAAAATCGCTTCTCGTGGCCCTGCATATCGCATCGCAGCTGGAAATACTCCTAAGAATACTCGTTCCTGCGGATAATAGCGATCTAACAATGTTACATAGCTGCGCATACGCACATCTGCCGGTACATCGTCTGATTTGGTTTCTCCCACAAGTGGATTTAAAAATAAAGCATCTACAATTTCCATTGCGCTTTTTTGAATGTATTCATGTGCGCGGTGTACAGGGTTACGTGTTTGAAAACCTACTACGGATCGCCAACCCCGTTCTGCAAACAAACGACGAGTCTCCGCTGGATCAAAGTAAAACTCTTGAAAACGATCCGGCTGAGGACGATTCAAAACGGTTATGCGACCACCAATATACGTCGAAGGGCGCTCAAGTAATTTTTGTACACCTGGGTGTTCTGGGTCTGCTGTCTTAAATACATGCACAGCCTCATGCTTCTGGTCGATCTCATATTTACTTTCGATGTTTATCGTTCCGTAAATAATACCGTCTTCTTGCCCAACAAGTGCAGCTTCTGTTCCAATCGCAAGTTGGTTAGCCAATTCTGGCTGCACAGCCAACGTGATTGGAATACTCCACACTGTACCGTCTGCAAGGCGCATATGCTCGACTACACTACGGTAGTCCGTTTCATTCAAAAAACCAGTCAAAGGTGAAAAGGCACCTACTGCGATTAAATCTAAATCGGAGATGGTCCAACGATTAATCGGAATGGACACGAGCTTGCTAGCTGCTGTAAGTAGCAACTCACGTCTCTCACCCACTTCCAAACGATTAATTAGTTGTCCTCCGTGCGGCATAATTGTGGTCATTATTTTCCTCCTGCTTAGAAATTCGCATTTTACTAAGAGTGAATTGAGAATATAAACGATCATGCAAAGGATGTTATTGAGATGAATACTGAATAATGAGTAGTTTGTAGTTGACTATGAAGTATGTCTAAGGAGTGATAGTAATTTACTTATGAAGACCGCATTCTACTTTTCCTGTACCCGACCATCGTCCTGCGCGAGGATCTTCTCCTGGCATAACAGGGCGTGTGCAATGCATGCAACCAATACTCGGAAAATGACGGTCATGCAGTGGATTGTAAATAACGTCATGTTGGCGAATGTAGTTCCACACGTCTTCCCATGTCCACGCTGCCAAAGGGTTAAATTTAATAAGTCCAAACTTGGTGTCGTACTCTACCTTTTTGGAGTTAGCACGAGTTGGGGCTTGATCACGGCGAATACCCGTAATCCAAGCATCGTACTTACTTAAAATGCCTGTCAACGGTTCCACCTTACGGATGTTGCAGCACAAGTTCGGGTTCGACTTCCACAACTCTGCGCCGTGGATCTCCACCTGTTCTTCTACACTAATTTCTGGGGCTACCCTTACAAATTCCATGTCGTAATGAGCAGAAATGCGGTTGCGTGTGTCGTAGGTTTCTTCAAAATGAAATTGAGTGTCTAAGTAGAAAATATCGGTTGAGGGGCTAATGTGCTGCAGCATATCAACGAGAACGACATCCTCAGCGCCAAAGCTGCACGCAAAAGTGATGTTCGGAAACGTCTCCACGGCCCAAGCAATAACCTCTTCAGGCTGAGCATGCTCAAACTGTTCCGCTTTTTCATGCACAAGTGCCTCTTTTTCTAATAGGTTCATATTCGCATCCTCCGAATTTGTTTATATCCAACTAAGTAGGTATGTTTTCTATCTTTTATAATTATAAAATTTTCCTTGTCGTTGTCAATCCATTATTTAGATCTTTCGCGCATTTTGAATAAAAGGTTGTGTATACAAATGCTTTAGGAATTAGCATATTCGTGAAATGCAGGGCAGGTGCGGGGAATTTGGAAGGCGGAGCGAGTTGTTTTAAAGTATTTGAAATAAAAGTGAATGCAAAAAAACTCTCTTCCAGTTACGGAAGAGAGTTTTAACCGTTTGTAATCCAATATTAACGCTTGGAGAACTGTGGTGCGCGACGAGCCGCTTTAAGACCGTATTTTTTACGCTCTTTCATACGCGGATCGCGTGTCAGGAAGCCTGCTTTTTTCAAAGCTGGACGAAGTTCTGGGTCAGCTTTCAACAACGCACGGGAAATGCCGTGACGAATTGCGCCTGCTTGACCGGAAATTCCGCCGCCATGAGCTAACACTAACACATCGTAGCTTCCGAGTGTTTCTGTCAACGTCAATGGTTGCTTCACGATAAGCTTCAGTGTCTCCAAACCGAAGTATTCGTTAAGGTCACGTTTATTGATAACGATGCGGCCTTCGCCTGGAACGAGGCGAACACGCGCTACGGAATGCTTACGACGACCTGTCCCATAGTATTGTACTTGTGCCATGAAGGTGTCCTCCCTTTCGTTTATCCGCGAAGTTCGTAAACTTCAGGTTTTTGTGCTTGATGAGTGTGCTCTGGTCCTGCAAAAACTTTGCAACGAAGCTTCATTGCGTTACCCATGCGTGTCTTTGGCAACATGCCGTGAACAGCAAGTTCCAACATACGCTCAGGCTTGTTTTGCAACATTTCTTGAGCGCTTGTCACTTTCAAACCACCTGGATGCATGGAGTGACGGTAGTACATTTTGTTTTGCAACTTTTTACCTGTCAAAACGATTTTGCTTGCGTTAGTAATGATAACGAAGTCTCCACCGTCTACGTGAGGTGTGAAAGTTGTTTTGTGTTTACCGCGGATAAGAGCCGCAGCTTCGCTTGCCAAACGGCCAAGCGTTTTGCCTTCAGCATCGATAACGTGCCATTGGCGTTCTACTTCAGCTGGCTTCGCCATGTATGTCGTACGCATGAAACATCCTCCTTAACATTCGCTCTTAAACTTACGTGTATATGTCGTTCATTCATCAATGTCAATTCACTAAGTGTCACATAATGTGACAACCGTGATTTCTTTCGGGGCTGTGGGAAAGCCTAAAGAAACACAAATATTATTTTACAATAGATTACGGCATTATGCAAGGTGTTTTTTAGGCTTACTAAGCTTTATAAATACCATAGTTAGCCTATCATTCACTTTCCAAGCAATCTTCCCCACCATACTCCACGCTCCACAATGTAAGAGCGTGTGGTACTGCCAAAGGCCCTGCAGCCTGGCGGTTCCGCGCATCCAAGATTGAAGGTATATCTGCGGGAGAAAATTTCCCTTCTCCTACCCAGATAAGCGTACCTGCTATAATACGCACCATATTGTAGAGGAATCCGTTGCCTGTCACGAACAAATGAATACGGCCACGTCCGGGTTCACCGTCTGCGTTCGGTTCATGTTCGATCCATGCACGATAAATGGTACGCACATTTGACGGTTTTGTCGATTTCGGCGAAGTGAAAGACGTAAAGTCATGTTCGCCCACAAGGTGGTTGAACGCTTCACGCATCGCATCGATATCGAGCGGCCGTGGATGATAAAATTCAAAGTTTCGCTGGAACACATCCGGTGTCCGCTCTGCCAGAATCGTATAACGATACGTCTTGCGCTTCGCCGAATACCGAGCATGGTACGAAGCAGATGCTTCCCACGCACTGCGAATGACAATGTCATCCGGCAAACGTGTATTCATAGCAACCATCCAACGCTCTACTGGAATCGACGATGTCGTCTGAAAATTAAATACTTGACCGTAAGCATGCACTCCAGCATCCGTACGTCCAGAAGCAAGTATAGAAACTTGTTCCTTCGTTAGCTTTTCAATCGCTTTTTCAAGTTGACCTTGAACCGTATTTAGTCCTGGCTGTACTTGAAAACCGCAGTATGCTGTACCATCATAACTTACTACCATCCCAATGTTACGCACTATATCCCTCCGGTGCCGATCCTGAACTGTTTATAGCCAAAGCTAGTAAACAGTCTGTCACGATAAAAAAGAAAAGCTCCTCAAGGGGAGCCTTCTTCCACAGCGCAATGCGCCGCTATCGTAATGAACGCGAATTGACGCGATTACGCGCGGTCAACGAGTTCCAAATACACCATAGGCGCGGAGTCGCCACGGCGTGGTCCAAGTTTCATAATACGCGTGTATCCACCCGGACGCTCTGCATAGCGCGGAGCCAGCTCCGAGAATAATTTCTGAATTGCATCCTGCTCACCGTTCAACGTTTCACGACGAACAAATGCTGCCACTTGACGACGCGCGTGCAAGTCACCGCGTTTAGCCAACGTGATCAACTTTTCAGCGATAGAACGAACTTCTTTCGCTTTCGCTTCAGTCGTTTGAATACGCTCATACAAGAACAAGTCAGTTACCATGTCGCGGAACAACGCTTTACGAGCGCTAGAATCACGACCTAACTTTTGGTATGCCATGTAGTTTCCCCTCCTTCGTTAGCAAAAGTCCCGATTAGTCTTCCATACGCAAGCCCAAACCGAGCTCTTCGAGTTTCTCTTGAACTTCTTCCAAAGACTTGCGGCCCAAGTTACGAACCTTCATCATGTCTTCTTCCGTTTTCGTGATCAACTCTTGAACGGTATTGATACCTGCGCGTTTTAAGCAGTTGTAGGAACGAACAGAGAGATCGAGCTCTTCGATTGTCATCTCAAGCACTTTCTCTTTTTTGTCTTCCTCTTTTTCAACCATGATTTCAGCATCTTTCGCTTCGTCCGTCAATCCAACAAAGAGCATCAAATGCTCAGTCAAGATTTTCGCGCCGAGGCTAACTGCTTCTTCAGGTCGAATGCTACCATCTGTCCACACTTCAAGGGTCAACTTATCGTAGTTTGTTACTTGGCCTACACGCGTATTTTCAACGCTGTAGTTTACACGCTGAATTGGCGTGTAAATCGAATCAACTGGAATTACGCCGATTGGCTGTTCTTCCTTCTTGTTTCGATCAGCTGCCACGTAACCACGACCACGATTTGCGAAAATCCTCATGTGGAGTCTGGAGCCTTGTGCTAATGTTGCAATGCGGAGATCCGGGTTCAAAATTTCCACATCGCTATCCGCACGAATATCGCCAGCCGTGATAACCCCTTCGCCTTCCGCATCGATTTCGAGAACTTTCTCTTCATCGGAGTGGATTTTCAGCGATAGGTTTTTCAAGTTCAATATAATTTCAGTTACGTCCTCATAGACTCCTGGAATAGTAGAGAACTCGTGCAGAACGCCGTCTATTTGAACGGAAGTCACTGCAGCGCCTGGCAAAGAGGAGAGCAAGATACGGCGCAGGGAGTTACCCAGCGTTGTTCCATATCCACGCTCCAGCGGTTCTACGACAAACTTGCCGTACGTACCTTCCTCATTGACATCCACGGTTTCAATCTTCGGCTTTTCGATTTCAATCACTGTATAACCCTCCTTCAAAACGTCGCTGGCGTTTATTACAGAAACACCTACGGTCGGTCGATTCATGCAGTATGCCTAAACAACCATTATTCCCAACAGGCGCTAGTTTAATACTACACGCATCGGTGTCTACACTATACGCGACGACGTTTTGGTGGACGGCAGCCGTTGTGCGGGATTGGCGTTACGTCTTTAATCATGCTGACTTCCAATCCTGCAGCTTGCAAGGAACGGATGGCAGCTTCACGGCCTGCGCCTGGGCCCTTAACCGTAACTTCAACCGATTTCATACCGTGTTCCATCGCTGCTTTAGCAGCAGTTTCCGCAGCCATTTGCGCCGCGAACGGCGTAGACTTACGGGAGCCTTTAAAGCCCATTCCGCCGGAGCTCGCCCAAGAAATTGCGTTACCGTGTGTATCCGTGATTGTTACGATCGTGTTGTTGAACGTAGAACGGATATGTGCCACACCAGTTTCAATATTTTTACGATCACGACGTTTAGTACGTACGACTTTTTTTGGTTTAGCCATTGCTACTTATCCCTCCTTACTTTTTCTTATTTGCTACCGTACGACGAGGGCCTTTGCGTGTACGAGCATTTGTTTTAGTACGTTGTCCACGAACAGGCAAACCACGACGATGACGGACACCACGATAGCATCCGATCTCGATCAAGCGCTTGATGTTCAAAGAGATTTCACGACGAAGGTCACCTTCAACCTTAACCGCTTTATCAATTGCTTCACGAACCTTGTTTACTTCCTCTTCCGACAAATCGCGTACGCGAGTATTCGGATTAACGCCAGATTCTGCGATGATCTTTTTGGATGTTGTTTTACCAATTCCGAAAATGTATGTCAAGGCGATCTCAACGCGTTTGTCACGTGGCAAGTCTACACCAGCTATACGAGCCATAGTACGCTACACCCCCTTCTTATCCTTGTTTTTGTTTATGCTTAGGATTCTCACAAATTACCATAACGTTGCCTTTGCGACGAATGACTTTGCATTTTTCGCAAATCTGCTTAACAGAAGGTCTTACCTTCATGACTGAATACCTCCCAGTTCATAAGTTGCACGTCAAACCGTCACTTGCTTCGCTGGACGGTCTGCAAGTGCGTTGCAAGCGCTACTCATCCGAGTGCTATTTCCGATATGTGATGCGACCTCTGGTCAAATCGTATGGCGACAGCTGTATGACCACTTTGTCCCCAGTCAGGATACGGATGAAGTGCATCCGCAGCTTTCCGGAAACGTGGGCAAGAATTTGATGACCGTTCTCAAGCTCAACTTTGAACATCGCATTCGGCAACGGCTCGATGACCGTTCCTTCAACCTCAATAACATCTTCTTTAGCCAACGTCATTCTCCTTTCTCAATCAGCAATGAAAGCGTCTTGTTCCTGAGCATGCTTAGATATAAAATACCGAAGCTTGCTGTTCGTAACTTGACCGCTTTCTTCTAAACTTCGGACAACTTCACTACAAATTGCAGACTGCAACTCGAGATGAAGCAAGTTTTTTCGTTTCGGCTGTTCAAACTTTCGTTTGTCCCCGTCTACGATATCGACGTAACGAGTATCTTCAACGCCAATGATGACTGCATACTTGCCGGCATCACGACCTCGAAGCACCTTGACGAATTGGCCGAGGGTTGGTATTCGAATATCATTCATCCTAATTACCTACTCATCCAGCTTCGTCAAAATTTCGCAACCGTCCGGCGTTACCGCCACCGTATGCTCAAAGTGAGCGCACAGCGTTCCATCCACCGTTACGACCGTCCAGTTGTCCGCGAGTGTCTTAACGTAACGCTCTCCGACGATAACCATAGGTTCGATCGCGAGCGTCATACCCGCTTTCAAACGTGGTCCACGGTTCGGCGGTCCGTAGTTCGGAATTTGAGGCTCCTCATGAAGAGAAGTTCCAATCCCGTGTCCAACATACTCACGTACGACAGAAAAACCTGCATCTTCGATCACGCGTTGAATCGCGTGAGATATCGTGTACAATCGCTCATCCGGCTTGACCAGTTCAAGTCCTGCATAAAGCGAACGCTCTGTTACTTCGAGCAGCTTTTGAGCGGTTTCTGAAATGGTCCCGACTCCATAAGTCCAAGCGGAGTCACCGTGATATCCGCGATATTCTGCACCGATATCAATACTAATGATGTCGCCTTCGTTTAATTTGCGATTGCCGGGAATGCCGTGCACCAACTCTTCATTGACTGAAGCGCAGATGCTGCCAGAAAAACCGTTATATCCTTTGAACGAAGGTATCGCTCCTTGGCTGCGAATGAATGTTTCTGCGATTGCGTCGAGCTCACGAGTAGTGATGCCCGCCTCAACCGAGTTAGCCATAAGACGGTGCGTTTCCGCTACAATCCGCCCAGCTTCCCTCATGAAGCCTAGTTCCACTTCGGACTTACAAATGATCATTCGTTTAACCTCGCAGTAAAGATACGATTTCAGATGTCACCGTATCGATTTCCTTCTCGCCGTCAACCTGACGCAACAAGCCTTTATTCTCGTAGTACGAAAGCAAAGGAGCTGTTTTGTTGATGTACTCATCAAGACGTGTGCCGACTTTTTCTTCGGAATCGTCCGAGCGTTGGTACAGCTCGCCTTGACATTTATCACAAACGCCCTCTTGTTGAGGCGGGTTAAAGATGACATGGTACGTCGCGCCGCAAGACTTGCAAATGCGTCGTCCGGTGAGACGTGCCAGCAACAAATCGCGGTCAACGCTCAGGTCGATGACGTGGTCGATTTTGTGACCCATCTCTGTCAACATAGCATCCAACGCCTCAGCTTGTGCCAACGTACGTGGGAAACCATCCAGCAGGAAACCTTTTGCGCAGTCTGGCTGCACGAGACGCTCTCGTACGATACCAACCGTCACGTCATCAGGAACAAGCAAACCTTGATCAATGTACTCTTTCGCCTTCAATCCGATGGGTGTGCCTTCGCCAATTGCAGCGCGAAACGCGTCGCCAGTCGAAATGTGCGGGATACCGAACTCGGTTACAATGCGCTCAGCCTGCGTTCCTTTCCCTGCCCCAGGAGGCCCCATGAATAGAATGTTCATCGAATGTCACTCCCCTTATGGTAAGCACAGGCTTAACTTCGTCGGAAGTGGATGCTTCGATGCCATTCGTTAAGCCTCTGCTCTACACGAAACAGCACAATAGGTGCCGATGAGCCGTTACCGGCCCGTCAGAACCTATTGACTATTTATTAATAAAACCTTTGTAATGACGTTTAATCAACTGGCTCTCAATTTGCTTCATCGTATCAAGTGCAACACCTACTACGATGAGCAACCCTGTTCCACCCAGTTGTACTTCACGTGGCAGCCCAGCAAGCGCCCCAAGAAATACTGGCATAACAGAGATAAGTGCCAAGAAGATCGAACCTGCTAATGTAACTCGTGTCATAACACGTGTCAAATACGTAGCAGTAGCTTTACCCGGGCGAATGCCTGGAATATAGCCACCGTTCTTCTTCATTTGATCCGCCATTTGCTGTGGATTCAACTGCACAAATGTGTAGAAGAAAGTGAAACCAATAATCATGAGCACAAACAATAACATACCAAGTGGCTTATCGTGGCTCATGTTATTAATTATCCAGTTAGCCCACGCCTTACCAGCCCAAAATTGTGCGATAGTAACCGGGAACATCAACAGCGATGAAGCGAAGATGACCGGGATAACGCCCGCAGCATTAACTTTAAGTGGAATGTGCGTGTTTTGCCCGCCGTACATTTTGTTGCCTACAACGCGCTTCGCGTATTGTACCGGAATTCGACGATTACCCTGATGGATAAAAATAATTCCGATAAGAATCAATACAACGACAAGCAAGATAATGACCATTTTCGCAATGCTTAAGAACAATTGTCCGTCAGTATTTACGAATTGGTCTTCAACTAGCGCACGAATCGTAAGAGGTAACGTTGCAATAATACCCGCGAAGATAATAATTGAAATACCGTTACCTATGCCCTTCTCGGTAATTTGTTCACCGAGCCACATCAAAAATGCCGTACCAGCTGTCAGAACAATGGCGATCAGAATATAATCTGCATAAGTCGCATTCGGAACCATTTGTGCACCGTACAAGCGGTTGAAACCAATCGCTGTACCGAATGACTGAATCAAGCCCAAAATTATCGTACCATAACGAGTAATTTGGGTGATCTTACGCTTACCTACTTCTCCTTCTTTAGCCCATTGAGCTAACTTCGGAACGACATCCATCGTTAGAAGTTGCACGATAATCGACGCCGTAATATACGGGAAGATACCAAGTGCAAAGATGGAGAATTGGAATAACGCGCCGCCAGAGAATGTGTTCATTAATCCGAACAATTCATTGCCAGCATTGTTGGTTGCCTCAAATACCGATTTATCGACACCAGGAACCGGAATAAAGGAACCTATCCGATAAATGATAAGGAGCATGAGTGTAAAAAGAATTTTACGTCTCAGGTCCTCGACTCGCCAAATATTCGAAACGGTCTTAAACATTAGATCACCTCGGATTTACCGCCGGCAGCCTCGATCTTCTCTACCGCAGTTTGAGAGAACTTGTTTGCTTTGACCGTCAATTTAACGGACAAATCACCGTTACCCAAGATCTTAATTCCGCTCAATGGGTTTTTAACGATGCCTTGTTCCATCAAAAGCTCTGGAGTAACTTCTGTACCAGCCTCGAAGCGGTTCAAATCCGTTACGTTCACAACCGCGTACTCTTTGCGAGTCGGGTTGATGAAACCGCGCTTAGGCACACGACGGTAAAGTGGATTTTGTCCACCCTCGAAGCCTGGACGCACGCCACCGCCGGAACGGGAGTTTTGACCTTTATGGCCACGACCAGCAGTCTTCCCGTTACCTGTAGCGATACCGCGACCAACGCGGTTACGCTTTTGACGAGATCCAGCTGCAGGAGAAAGTTCATTCAACTTCATCGTTCGTCGCACCTCCTTAAATATTTATGAAACACATATATATTGATTCGATCGTAATCTACGATGCGGAAGCAAGCAAGTTAGCAGTTAAGCTTAAGCTTGAACTTCTTTAACTTGAACCAAGTGGATTACTTGGTTTACCATGCCGCGAATCGCTGGGTTGTCGTTATGAACAACCGTCTGATTCAACTTACGCAAGCCCAAAGTGTTCACCGTTGTACGGTGAGTTTCTGGGCGACCGATCAGACTGCGAACGAGGGTAATTTCCAATTTTGCCATTGTAGTCCCCTCCTTATTTTAACAGTTCCTCAACGGATTTGCCGCGAAGTTTAGCTACTTGCTCAACAGTCTTCAATTGGGAAAGACCTTCGAGAGTTGCGTTAACCATGTTCATGGAGTTAGAAGAGCCTAGGGACTTCGTCAAGATGTCACCTACACCAGCCAATTCCAATACGGCACGAACTGGACCACCAGCGATAACCCCAGTACCTTCTGAAGCTGGCTTCAGAAGCACTCGGCCTGCGCCGAAGTGACCAATTACTTGGTGAGGAATTGTCGTTTTTACAAGTGGAACGTGAATCAAGTTTTTCTTAGCGTCATCGATGCCCTTGCGGATCGCGTCAGGAACTTCGGATGCTTTACCGATGCCTGCGCCAACCCAGCCCTTGCCATCGCCGACAACAACCAATGCACTAAAGCTAAAACGGCGTCCGCCTTTTACAACTTTAGATACGCGGTTAATTTGCACAACTTTTTCAGATAAATCTAATGTGTTTGGATCAACTCGCAAGTCACTTACCTCCTTCTAGATTGAATTCATTAGAATTCAAGGCCAGCTTCGCGTGCTGCGTCAGCCAACGCTTGAATACGGCCGTGATACAAGTAACCGCCGCGATCGAATACGATATTCTCGTAACCTTGTGCTTTCGCACGTTTCGCAACCAGTTCGCCCACTTTACGTGCCGACTCAACACTACCGCCGTTCTTGATGTCGCCAGAAAGTTCTTTGTCCATCGTAGATGCAGAAACGATTGTTACACCCTTCACATCATCGATCAACTGAGCGTAGATATGTTTAGAGGAACGGAATACGTTCAAACGAGGACGTGTTGTCGTTCCTTCGATTTTCTTACGGACACGAAGGTGTCTTTTAACACGAGCTTTATTCTTATCGCCTTTCGTGATCATTCGATTGTTCACTCCCTTCAGTTTAAGCGTTATGCTACAAAGGTAAGCGAGCTAGGCAAGATTACTTCTTCTTGCCAGCTTTACCTTCTTTACGAAGAATGCGTTCGCCTTCGTATTTAATACCTTTACCTTTATAAGGTTCTGGTTCACGAACGGCACGAATGTTAGCAGCATATGCACCTACGCGCTCTTTATCAATACCCTTAACGATGATCTTCGTTTGAACAGGTACTTCGAACTCGATGCCTGCTTCCGGTGTAATTTCAACCGGGTGAGAGTATCCAACGTTCAAGACAAGTTTGTCTCCAGTTTTGTTTGCGCGGTAACCGACGCCTACGAGTTCCAATGATTTGGAGAAACCTTCAGTTACTCCAGTAACCATGTTGCTCACGACGCTGCGTGTTGTACCGTGCAAAGAACGGTGAAGTTTATTTTCAGAAGGACGCTCGATCACGATTACGTTCTCTTCAATAGACACTTTCATGTCTTTGTGAAGTTCACGAGTCAATGATCCTTTAGGTCCTTTTACTGTAATAACGCTATTGTCCAAAGTAACTGTTACGTCACCTGGTACGTTAATTGGCTTGCGACCAATACGAGACATCTGTTGTTGCACCTCCAATCGTTATGACAATGGATTACCAAACGTAGCAAACTACCTCGCCGCCAGATTTAGACTGACGAGCTTCTTTATCTGTCATGACGCCCTTAGACGTCGAGATGATAGCAATACCAAGACCACCCAAAACGCGTGGTACTTCAGTGGACTTCGTGTAAACACGAAGACCTGGCTTACTGATACGCTTCAAGCCCGTAATAACGCGCTCGTTGTTTGCACCGTACTTCAAGAAGATACGGATAAGCCCTTGCTTGTTGTCATCGATATATTCTGCATCGCGGATAAAACCTTCACGCTTCAAAATTTCAGCGATTTGCTTCTTCATAGTCGAAGCAGGCACTTCCACGGTTTCGTGACGTACTGTGTTAGCATTGCGAATGCGTGTAAGCATATCTGCAATCGGATCGGACATAACCATTAGTGTAAACCTCCTTCCCGCAACAGGGTTGATTACCAGCTAGCTTTTTTAACGCCAGGAATCTGGCCTTTGTATGCCAATTCGCGGAAGCAAATTCTGCAAATTTTAAACTTACGCAATACAGAGTGCGGACGACCACAGCGCTCACAGCGTGTGTACGCCTGTACTTGAAACTTAGGCTTGCGTTGTTGCTTGACTTTCATAGAAGTCTTAGCCACGTGTTGACACCTCCTAGAAACTTGTATCCAAGTTATTCGGAACGATCACATCGCTCCGTTCTCAATAAACCGACCTTTGTGAATCTACTTCACGAAAGGCATGCCGAGTTGCGTCAACAATTCGCGGGACTCTTCGTCCGTTTTCGCCGTCGTTACGATGACGATATCCATACCGCGTACTTTATCTACCTTATCGTACTCGATTTCAGGGAAGATAATTTGCTCTTTCAATCCGAGCGTATAGTTACCGCGGCCGTCAAACGCTTTGTTCGAAATACCGCGGAAGTCGCGGACACGTGGAAGCGTAACGTTGAACAATTTGTCCAAGAAGTGGTACATGCGCTCACCGCGCAATGTCACTTTCACACCAATCGGCATTCCTTCACGAAGCTTAAAGCCCGCGATGGATTTTTTAGCACGCGTGATTACTGGCTTTTGACCTGCGATCAATTGCAATTCGGCTACTGCAACGTCCAATACTTTAGAGTTTGAAACAGCCTCACCCATACCCATGTTGATGACGACTTTTTCTACTTTAGGTACTTGCATTACCGTTGTATAGTTGAACTTCTGCATCAAAGCAGGAGTAATTTCGTTCAAGAAACGTTCTTTCATACGAGCTGCCATGTGAAATGGACCTCCTTTCCTAGCGATTAGTCAATAATTTCGCCGGAGCGTTTCGCGACGCGCACTTTTTTGCCGTTCTCGACTTTATAGCCGATGCGCGTTACTTTGCCCGACTTCGGATCCACGTGCATTACGTTGGAAACGTGAACCGGAGCTTCTTGCTCGACGATACCGCCTTGCGGGTTTTTCGCGTTAGGCTTCTGGTGTTTTTTAACCAAGTTAACGCCTTCTACGATTACACGGTTTTCACGTGGGAACGCAGCGATAACGCGGCCTTTTTTACCTTTATCTTTACCCGTGATTACGATGACAGTGTCATCCTTTTTCACGTGCAACTTGTTGTTGTGCGATTCAAGAACTTTCTTCATTCGTGGCATGTTTCACACCTCCTGGATCTTGCCTGGCTGGCAAGCTGATTAGATAACTTCCGGCGCCAGGGAAACGATTTTCATGAAGTCTTTTTCGCGAAGTTCGCGAGCGACAGGTCCGAAAATACGAGTCCCGCGTGGGCCCTTATCTTCTTTCACGATAACCGCTGCGTTCTCGTCAAACGCGATGTAGGAACCGTCTTTACGACGTACCGAACGCTTTGTACGAACGATAACCGCCTTTACAACGTCACCCTTTTTGACAACGCCGCCTGGTGTTGCTTGTTTCACGGAGCAAACGATTAAATCACCGATGTGACCTACGCGACGACCAGTACCGCCCAAAACGCGGATGCACATCAATTCTTTCGCACCAGAGTTGTCTGCCACTTTTAATCGAGTAAATGGTTGAATCATTGGATTATCCTCCTTTCGGTGAAACTAACCGTCCCTTAAACGAGTACCGCTTTTTCTACCACTTCAACGAGTCTCCAGCGCTTGTCTTTCGACAACGGACGCGTCTCCATGATTTTAACTGTATCACCGATCTTAGCTTCGTTGTTCTCATCGTGAGCTTTGAACTTCTTCGTGTACTTGATGCGTTTGTGGTACAAATCATGCTTTTTGTATGTTTCCACTGCAACTACGATAGTTTTGTCCATTTTATCGCTGACGACTTTACCGACTTGCACTTTACGAGCGTTACGTTGTTCACTCATTAGTGTTTTGCCTCCTTCCTGAAAAAACAGGATATCTATATTTCGTAACCGACATTTGTCAATTAGCTAGTAATACCCAGTTCTCTTTGACGCAGAACCGTTTTCGCACGAGCAATTGCCTTACGTACGTCGCGAATACGTGTTGGGTTGTCAAGCTGGCCAGTAGCCAATTGGAAACGGAGGTTGAAAAGTTCTTCCTTGAATCCTGCAATCTTCAGTTCGAGTTCAGCAGTGGTCAAGTTGCGGAATTCACTAGCCTTCATTTGCTTCACCACCCATTTCTTCGCGTTTCACGAACTTCGTTTTGATTGGAAGCTTGTGAGCAGCAAGACGCATTGCTTCGCGTGCTACCTCTTCAGGTACACCAGAAAGCTCAAACATAATCTTGCCTGGCTTAACTACAGCCACCCACTTCTCAACGTTACCTTTACCGCTACCCATACGAACTTCAAGCGGCTTAGCCGTAATCGGTTTGTCTGGGAAAATCTTAATCCATACTTTACCACCACGTTTGATGTAACGTGTCATCGCAATACGAGCTGCCTCGATTTGACGATTCGTGATCCAAGTAGGTTCCATTGCTTGCAAACCGTATTCACCAAAGTTAACAGTTGTGCCGCCTTTTGCGCGACCTTTCATGTTACCACGTTGTTGTTTACGGTGTTTTACACGTTTAGGTACCAACATGATTAGTTGCCTCCTTCCTCAACAGCCTTTTTCTTAGCCGTAGGAAGTACCTCTCCACGATAAATCCATACTTTTACGCCGATACGGCCGTAAGTTGTATGAGCTTCAGCTGTGCCGTAGTCGATGTCAGCGCGAAGCGTATGAAGTGGCACTGTTCCTTCGCTATAACCTTCCGAACGAGCGATTTCTGCTCCGCCCAAACGACCGCTAACCGCTGTTTTAATACCTTTCGCTCCAGAACGCATAGAGCGTTGGATCGCTTGTTTCAAAGCGCGGCGGAAAGATACGCGGCGCTCCAGTTGTTGTGCAATGCTCTCAGCAACGAGGATTGCATCCAAGTCTGGAGTTTTGATTTCCGAGATGTTGATGTGCACTTTTTTGCCGTTAGAGATTTTAGTAACCTCACGACGAAGAGCTTCAACTTCGGAACCGCCTTTACCGATTACCATACCTGGCTTAGCAGTATGAATCGTAACGTTTACGCGGTTTGCAGCACGCTCGATTTCGATGCGAGATACTGCAGAATCTTTAAGTTTGTTCTTAATGAATTCACGAATCTTTACGTCTTCGATCAGCAATGCGCCGAAATCTTTCTCAGCGTACCACTTGGATTCCCAATCACGGATAATACCGACACGAAGTCCGACTGGATTTACCTTCTGACCCACACGTTTTCCCTCCTTATTTCTCGGATACCACGAGCGTGATGTGGCTTGTTCTCTTATTGATACGGCTTGCACGTCCCATTGCGCGCGGACGGAAACGTTTCAATGTTGGTCCTTGGTTCGCGAATACTTGCTCAATAACGAGCTTGTTCACGTCCATTTGGTAGTTATGCTCTGCATTGGCAATCGCCGAATTCAACAATTTCTCAACCACTGGGGACGCCGATTTAGGCGTGTGGCGCAAAATCGCGATTGCTTCGCCCACTTGCTTGCCACGGATCAAGTCGATAACGAGCTTGATTTTACGTGGAGCGATGCGAATGTTATTCGCATGTGCTTTCGCTTGCATGGTAGTACCTCCCCTCAAATGCTAAAAGTTAAATTAACGTCTCGTTTTCTTATCGTCGTCCGAGTGACCTTTGTACGTACGTGTTGGAGCGAATTCGCCGAGCTTATGTCCAACCATATCTTCCGTTACGTACACAGGCACGTGTTTACGACCATCATATACCGCAAATGTGTGACCGATGAATTGAGGGAAAATTGTAGAACGGCGAGACCAAGTTTTGATAACAACCTTCTTGTTCGACTCGTTCAACACTTCTACTTTCTTCATCAAGTGACCATCGATGAATGGTCCTTTTTTCAAACTGCGACCCATGTGTGAATCCTCCCTTCAAGAGACCTGATATATCACTTTTACGCTGCTGCGTAATGAGCCGGATAAATATTACTTCGTGCGACGACGAACGATATATTTATCGGATTGTTTACCTTTTTTACGCGTTTTGAAGCCAAGTGTTGGTTTGCCCCAAGGGGACATAGGTGATTTGCGACCGATTGGAGCGCGACCTTCACCACCACCGTGTGGGTGATCAACAGGGTTCATTACTACACCGCGGACAGTAGGACGTTTGCCCAACCAGCGGTTACGACCTGCTTTACCGACTTTAATCAATTCGTGGTCTTCGTTACCAACGGAACCGATTGTAGCACGGCAAACACTTAGAACTTTACGAACCTCGCCGGAAGTCAAGCGAATTGTTACATAACGCTCTTCTTTACCAAGCAATTGCGCTTCCGTACCAGCGGCGCGAACCAACTGAGCACCTTTACCCGGTTTCAACTCGATGTTGTGGATAACTGTACCTACTGGAATGTTTTGAAGCGGCAATGCATTACCAATCTTGATGTCCGCAGACGGACCAGACATAATAACGTCGCCAACTTTCAAACCTTTAGGCGCGACAATGTAGCGCTTTTCTCCATCAGCATAGTTAATTAATGCGATGTTAGATGTACGGTTCGGATCATACTCAACTGTAGCAACGCGGCCTTGAATGCCATCCTTGTTACGTTTGAAGTCGATGATACGATATTTACGTTTGTGTCCGCCGCCATGGTGACGAACCGTAATTTTACCTTGGTTGTTACGGCCTGCTTTTTTGCTCAAAGGTGCAAGCAACGATTTCTCCGGCGTGCTAGTCGTGATTTCTTCGAACGTCGAAACGCTCATTGCACGACGAGCCGGGGATGTCGGTTTGTACTTTTTAATAGGCACTGTTTTCCCTCCTTACTTTAGGAATGATATATTTATACCGTCTCAAAGAATTCGAGCGGTTTGCTATCTTTAGCCAATGTTACGAATGCTTTTTTCCATTCGGACGTGTAGCCAGAGTGGCGACCGTAACGTTTTGGTTTAGCAGGAACACGAAGTGTGTTCACGTTCGCTACTTTAACTTTAAAGATTTGCTCTACAGCCTGTTTGATTTCCGTTTTATTAGCACGGATGTCAACCTCAAATACGTATTTAAGATCGTTCATCATGTCAGCTGTACGCTCAGTAATTACGGGACGCTTAATGATATCGCGAGGGTCTTTCATTATGCGAACACCTCCTCTACCTTCTGAACCGCATCTTTAGTGATGATGAGCTTCTGATGACGAAGAACGTCGTATACGTTCACACCGTCTGCTGCTACCAGCTTAACTGCTGGAAGGTTGCGAGCGGACAATGCTACGTTATCATTGTACTCAGGAATCACGACAAGAGCCTTGCGATCCACATTCAAGTTGTTCAATACAGCTGCAAATTCTTTCGTCTTCGGTGCGTTAAATGCCAACTCATCAAGAACGATGATTTGATTTTCCAACACTTTCGCGGAAAGTGCAGATTTAATTGCCAAACGACGAACTTTCTTCGGAAGCTTGTAAGCATAGCTACGTGGTGTAGGTCCAAATACTACGCCGCCGCCTTTCCATTGTGGCGAACGAATAGAACCTTGACGTGCACGGCCTGTGCCTTTTTGTTTCCAAGGTTTACGGCCACCGCCGCGTACTTCGGAACGACCTTTTACTTTGTGCGTACCTTGACGCATAGATGCAAGCTGCATAACAACTGCATCATGAAGAACGTGCTTATTCGGTTCAATACCGAACACGCTGTCAGCCAATTCGATCTCGCCGACTTGCGCACCACTGATGTTGTATACTGCTACTTTAGGCATTCTGAGCTCCTCCTTTCTTCACCAATTACATTTTTACTGCTTGTTTAACGTTAACGAAGCTATTTTTAGGTCCTGGAATGGAACCTTTAACGAGGATAACATTACGTTCTGTATCCACTTTAATAACTTCAAGGTTTTGAATTGTGATTGTCTCAGTACCCATGTGACCTGGAAGGCGTTTGCCTTTAGGTACGCGGTTCGCTTGAATGGAACCCATGGAACCTGGACCACGGTGATAACGGGATCCGTGAGCCATTGGTCCGCGGCTTTGTCCCCAACGTTTAATAACGCCGGCGAAGCCTTTACCTTTGGAAGTACCCGTTACGTCTACGAACTCACCTTCAGCAAACATGTTGGCTTTCAATTCTTGGCCAACTTCGTATTGCGAAAGATCCACACCACGAACTTCTTTAACGTAGCGCTTAGGAGTTGCGTTAGCTTTTTTTGCATGACCGATTTCCGGCTTGTTTGTACGGCTAGCTTTCTTATCAGCAAAACCGATTTGGATAGCTTCGTATCCATCGTTCTCAACGTCTTTCTTTTGAAGAACTACGCAAGGACCAGCTTCGATTACCGTTACTGGAATAACGTTACCTTCTGGAGTAAAGACTTGAGTCATACCCAATTTTTTACCTAAGATACCTTTCATGTTGACACCTCTTTTCGTTCTCAGATCCGTTCTTAATGAAGCAGAAACAAATTATTCAACTATAGTTGTGGATAACTGTTTCAAATTTCAAAGCTTACAGCTTAATTTCGATATCTACACCGGACGGCAGGTCCAGTCGCATCAACGCATCAACTGTTTGCGGCGTTGGATTCACGATGTCGATCAAGCGCTTATGAGTGCGCATTTCGAACTGCTCGCGAGAATCCTTGTACTTGTGTACCGCACGCAAAATCGTGATGATTTGCTTCTCAGTTGGCAACGGGATTGGACCGGATACACCTGCACCGGAACGTTTTGCCGTTTCAACGATTTTCTCAGCCGATTGGTCGAGAACTCTGTGATCGTACGCTTTCAAGCGAATACGAATTTTTTGCTTTGCCATTTTAGTCCCTCCTTTTTTCGCCCAATTTTGCATCGGACATACTCCGTGAAAATTTTCCGTGCACACCGCCATGGCAAAGGGGCCGGGTGTGTCGGTAACCTCTCACTTCATCGCAACGTCGACGAACAACATTCATTATTATACATAAATGTCCCGACTAATGCAAGCTTTTGTTCAAATTTCACATCTTACAAACAGAAAGAGGTTTGAACAATCGTGCACATCAATCGGGACGCCGTCGCCATCTGTAATGCTATGTCATTATATAATGAATGTTTGTAATAGATCCACGGAAATTGATGGCACTAAATTTGCAGTGCTACCTGATTTAAACGTTCTGCCGAATCCGCAACATGAGCTGTTCCATCGCCGATGTTTTTAATAGAAGAAAGCAATGTTTCCATTTCACCTTGTACATGCTTCATATGCTCAACCCCTGTATCAGCTTGCTTCAATATATCCTCGAATGTATGTATCGTCTCCTCGGCCTGAGCTTTAACAGCAGTGACATTCGTTTGTACGTTTACTATGGTATATACGACAGAGTTTGTAACTAAGTTAGAATTGCCGATTAGTTCTTCAATATCTGCTAATGTTCGTTTGGTATTGGCTGCTAACTTGCTCACTTCTTTTGCAACTACAGCAAAACCTGCTCCGTACTCACCAGCTCTAGCGGCTTCAATCGATGCATTGAGTGACAATAAATTCGTTTGTTCTGCAATTTCCTTTACCGCATCAATTATCGACCGGATTCGCATGGAGGTCTCTTTAAGGTCTTTAATTTGTGTCTGCATTTCTTGAGTTAACGCATCAATATTATGAATACGCTCAACAAACTGCGTCATCATTTTTCCGCCTTCTATAGCTTTGTCTTGATTCACCATCGCCGATTCATTTGATTCCTGCACGGAATGACTAACAGATATGCTTCGCTCAATCAATTGCTTGATTGTACCATTCGTTTCAAAAGTGAGCTGCGCCAGATTCATACTGAGCTGTGATATATTTTCCTTCAACTCACTTTTCACTTTATCGTACTGCATCTCCCGTTCAACACGTAAACGATCTTCATCGTACGCCTCAAGCACCAGTTGCTGCTCTAAATTCATCATTTTATTAATGGCATGTATAAATGGAACTCGTTCAGTTGAAGAAGAAACACATTCATGTACTTTATCTATAATGAATCTTTGTAGATTTTGAAATGCCCCCATATACCACTTGGATTCAAGTCCAATCCGTCTGTGTACTTCAGCAATTTTTACTCGCTTCTGTACATATGCCTCATCAATAACACCGTCAAACATTTCTTCAATATGATTGCGTAATGTAATTTTCAATCGATCAATGGAGCTGTTTGTTTCAATAATATCCTTTAAGTGCTCAATACTAAGAACAGTCTTATAAAAAACTTCTGTGAGTTCGTCCATATGTGGAATTAGGACTGGTTTAAGTTTTTGGAGTAATGTTAAATCCAATTCAGTTAACGCTATAATTTCCATTTGTTTACGAAGTTCATGATGAAGAGGAATGTTAATGACGCCTAAAGCAACGACCTCATTAACGCTAAATTGCGCTTGCTCATTTGTTGAATGTTTACGGTTTCGAAAGCTTTCAATCCACTTTTTTATAACCATTAGTATGTATCCCTTCAGCATGATTTATTTTATTTCCTGTTACAAAAATAAATGAATCGAGGAACAGCAACTGGGCAAATTCAATATGTAAATAATTCGAAAGAGCAATACTAATTATGAGTATGTATAAAACCCCCTATCCACATGGGATAGAGGGTCTATTCAACACTGACTTACGTCAGCGTTATTATTATTTAATGATAGATGCTACTGCGCCAGCACCAACTGTACGGCCACCTTCGCGGATCGCGAAGCGAGTACCTTCTTCAATCGCGATTGGATTGATAAGGTTAACTGTTACAGTGATGTTGTCGCCTGGCATAACCATTTCTGTGCCTTCTGGCAAGTCGATGATACCAGTTACGTCCGTTGTACGGAAGTAGAACTGTGGACGGTAGCCAGTGAAGAACGGCTTGTGACGGCCACCCTC
This sequence comes from Paenibacillus sp. 481, assembly GCF_021223605.1. Lineage (NCBI taxonomy): Bacteria > Bacillati > Bacillota > Bacilli > Caryophanales > Paenibacillaceae > Paenibacillus > Paenibacillus sp. 481. Next base: position 2,948,768 of record NZ_CP075175.1, on the reverse strand, counting down.
TTCTTTAGTCAAAACGTACACTTGAGCAGAAAACTCAGTGTGTGGTTTAACTGTGCCTGGCTTAACCAATACTTGACCACGCTCGATGTTGTTGCGGTCTACACCACGAAGCAATGCGCCAACGTTGTCACCTGCTTGAGCGGAGTCAAGCAATTTACGGAACATTTCAACGCCCGTAACAACGGATTTGCGAGTTTCTTCTTGGATACCAACGATTTCGATCTCGTCGCCAACTTTGATAGTACCACGCTCTACACGACCTGTAGCAACTGTACCACGGCCAGTGATGGAGAATACGTCCTCAACAGGCATCAAGAAAGGCTTGTCAGTGTCGCGCTCTGGCGTTGGGATGTAGCTGTCGATTTGCTCGAACAATTCTACGATCTTGTCAGCCCACTCACCATCGGAGTTTTGCAACGCTTCGCGAGCAGAACCACGGATGATTGGAGTGTCGTCGCCTGGGAATTCGTACTCGGACAACAAGTCACGAACTTCCATTTCTACCAACTCAAGCAACTCTTCGTCCTCAACCATGTCGCATTTGTTCAAGAATACAACGATGTAAGGAACGCCTACTTGGCGGGAAAGCAAGATGTGCTCACGTGTTTGTGGCATTGGACCGTCAGCTGCAGATACAACCAAGATCGCGCCGTCCATTTGAGCAGCACCTGTAATCATGTTCTTAACGTAGTCAGCGTGACCTGGGCAGTCTACGTGTGCGTAGTGACGGCTTGGAGTCTCATACTCAACGTGTGCAGTAGAGATTGTGATACCGCGCTCGCGCTCTTCAGGAGCTTTATCGATTTGGTCGAATGCTACAGCAGCACCACCGTATTTTTTAGATAATACTGTTGTGATTGCAGCAGTCAATGTTGTTTTACCGTGGTCAACGTGACCGATAGTACCGATGTTAACATGCGGTTTATTACGTTCAAACTTAGCCTTTGCCATTGGAACTAGTTCCTCCTTCAATAAGTGGAATATTTATGGTTTGGCTGAAGCACATGAACAAGTCATGTGCTTCAGCCTGTATTAATGAGTTAAGCGTCAAATGATTAGTATCAATTAAGCGCCTTTGCTCTTAGAGATAATCTCTTCCGCGATGCTGCGTGGAACTTCTTCATAGTGAGAAAGTTCCATTGCGAATACACCACGGCCTTGAGTACCGGAACGAAGTGTTGTGGAGTAACCGAACATTTCCGCCAAAGGTACCTTAGCACGGATAATTTGTGCACCTGCACGGCTATCCATACCTTCGATACGTCCACGACGGGAGTTCAACATACCCATAACGTCGCCCATGTACTCTTCAGGAACAGTAACTTCAACTTTCATGATTGGCTCAAGCAAGACAGGATTACACTTCTCTTTAGCTGCTTTAAGTGCCATGGAACCAGCAATCTTAAACGCCATTTCACTGGAGTCAACATCATGATAAGATCCGTCGAAAATAGTCGCCTTAATATCAACGAGCGGGAAGCCAGCAATTACGCCGTTCTTCATCGACTCTTCGATACCAGCTTGAACTGGAGCGATGTATTCACGAGGAACAACACCACCGACAACTTTATTTTCGAACACAAAGCCTGTACCTGGTTCTTGTGGTTCGAAGTTAATCCAAACGTGACCGTATTGACCACGACCACCGGATTGACGAACAAATTTACCTTCTACTTTAGCAGCAGATTTGAACGTTTCACGGTAAGCAACCTGAGGTTTACCTACGTTTGTTTCTACTTTGAACTCACGACGCATACGGTCAACGATGATCTCCAAGTGAAGCTCACCCATACCAGCCAAGATTGTTTGGCCAGTTTCTTCGTCCGTATGTGCACGCAATGTTGGGTCTTCCTCTGTCAACTTGGACAAAGCTACACCCATTTTATCTTGGTCAGCCTTAGTCTTAGGCTCAACTGCGATTTGGATAACCGGATCAGGGAAGTTCATGGACTCCAAGATAACCGGGTTCTTCTCCTCACAAAGTGTATCACCTGTACCTGTATCTTTCAAACCTACAGCAGCTGCGATGTCACCGGAATATACAGTGTCGATTTCTTCGCGGCTGTTTGCATGCATTTGAAGGATACGGCCGATACGCTCACGTTTGCCTTTTGTTGCGTTCAATACGTAAGATCCGGAGTTCAATACACCAGAGTATACGCGGAAGAACGTCAACTTACCAACGTAAGGATCCGTCATAATCTTAAACGCTAGAGCCGAAAACGGCTCAGAGTCAGAGGATTTACGGATTGCTTCTGTACCATCTTCAAGAGTACCTTTAATGTCAGGTACATCAATTGGAGCTGGCAAGTAGTCAATAACTGCATCCAACATAAGTTGAACACCTTTATTTTTGTAAGAAGATCCACAGATAACTGGGAAGATTTGAACGTTTACTACACCTTTACGGAGACCAGCTTTGATTTCTTCAATCGTCAGCTCTTCACCTTCGAGGTATTTCATCATCAATTCTTCGTCAAGTTCGGAAACCTTCTCGACCAATTCCATACGAAGTTCAGCAACTTGCTCTTTGAACTCTTCTGGAACTTCTACAATGTCAACATCACGGCCAAGGTCATCTTTGAAGATGTGAGCTTTTTGCTCTACCAAGTCAATAATACCCGTGAAGTCGTTCTCTGCGCCGATTGGCAATTGAATTGCTACAGCGTTCGCTTGCAAACGGTCTTTCATGGACTGGATAACGTTGAGGTAATCAGCGCCAATGATGTCCATTTTGTTTACGTAAGCAATACGAGGTACGCCGTAACGGTCAGCTTGACGCCAAACCGTCTCGGATTGAGGCTCAACGCCTTCTTTAGCAGAGAATACACCTACTGCTCCGTCCAATACGCGCAAGGAACGCTCAACCTCTACCGTAAAGTCAACGTGACCCGGAGTATCGATAATGTTAACACGGTGTTCTTTCCAAGCTGCTGTTGTAGCAGCGGAAGTAATCGTGATACCACGCTCTTGCTCTTGTTCCATCCAGTCCATAGTTGCTGCACCTTCGTGCACCTCACCAATCTTGTGAGTACGGCCTGTGTAGAACAAGATACGCTCCGTAGTTGTTGTTTTACCGGCATCGATGTGAGCCATGATTCCGATGTTACGCGTATTTTTCAAGGAGAACTGTCTAGCCATTGTTGGGAGTCTCCCTTCAAATATAAAAGTTCGCTGAAACGAACTACAAATTCGTTAATCCTACCAACGGTAGTGTGCAAACGCTTTGTTTGCTTCAGCCATTTTGTGCGTATCTTCACGTTTCTTAACTGCTGCACCAGTGTTGTTGGAAGCATCGATAATCTCTGCTGCCAAACGCTCTTGCATAGTTTTTTCTCCGCGGTTACGCGAGTAGTTAACCAACCAGCGCAATCCTAAGGATGTGCGGCGTTCTGGTTTAACTTCGATCGGCACTTGATAGTTAGCACCACCTACACGGCGAGCTTTAACTTCAAGTACTGGCATGATATTTTTAATTGCTGCTTCAAACACTTCCATAGGCTCTTTGCCTGTACGCTCATTGATAAGGCTGAATGCATCGTACAAAATTGTTTGAGCAACACCACGTTTACCGTCAAGCATAATGCGGTTGATTAAACGAGTAACCAACTTGCTGTTATATACCGGATCCGGCAATACGTCACGTTTTGTAACTGGACCTTTGCGTGGCATGTGTATCCCCCTTTCCAAAATCATTTATGATGAAAAAATATTATTTTTTCACTTTAGGACGCTTCGTACCGTATTTGGAACGAGCTTGCATACGGTTGTTCACACCAGCAGTGTCTAATGCACCGCGAACGATATGGTAGCGAACACCCGGAAGGTCTTTTACACGACCTCCACGTACGAGAACGACGCTGTGCTCTTGCAAGTTATGACCGATACCACCGATGTAAGCCGTTACTTCAATACGGTTCGTCAAACGTACACGAGCGTATTTACGAAGTGCGGAGTTCGGTTTTTTCGGAGTCATAGTACCTACACGAGTGCAGACACCGCGTTTTTGAGGCGCGCTTAAATCCGTTTCAACACGATGCAACGCGTTGAATCCTTTCTGCAATGCAGGGGACTTGGATTTAGTAACTTTAGCTTTACGGCCTTTACGTACCAATTGGTTAATTGTTGGCATTGATGCCACCCCCTTCCCATGATAATAACACCTTCATATTTCATTCAATTCATGCCCTTAAATCCAGGTTTTTAAGTCCACAGATCCAGGTGGTTCATAAATGAACAAATGAAAAGTTTTTGTATCGAATATTCATCAAGTGTAACATCCTTAACAAAAACATGGGTTAAAATTATTCATCTTCAATGACAGCTGCTGTAGCCGCTCCAACTTCAATGTTGCATGCTTTGCCAAGTTCCAGCATTGTACTTACATAAGTAAGCTTAACGCCTTGCTTCTGACAAAGTGCAATGACTTTGGAAGTGACTTTTGGTTCAGCATCTTCTGCCACAAACACCTGAATGGCTTTGCCTAGCTCCACCATTTTCAAGGTCTGCTTGGCCCCGATTCTGACATTAGAATCCTGAATCCCTTTATCATTCCACATAGTTAAGTTCCTCCCTATGTTCCTTATAAAGTACAGGCTAACGTCTCGGGCACACTACGATATATTAGCACTTCGAAAAATTAATGTCAAGCGTGAATTTTACTATATCTATTTTAATTTTGGTCTTATTTGATCTCTTTAATACTAGATCTGCTCGCGTAGAACACGATAACTAGTGAAATTAATGCTGATATTAAAAAATATATTTAATTTTTATGTATTCTCCCATTAGACCGTCAACGCTAAATGACAGTGGTGTCGCCATTTTATAACTATTGAAGATGCGCCTGCAACTTCACCTAGTAGATGCTTAGGTGTCGATTGCTATCTGAAAGTTAAGTAAAAATATAAATTATGCTGAGAAAATAAGCTCATTATGAAACCTTTTGCGAGCGCATAAACATTTTAAGATACAAAAAGAATCATTTGGCTTTCTCTTGGTTATCCAAACACAAAATCATAATCCTCCCCAATATATTTAATGACATTAAACATAAACGTTTGTATTGTGTTGATTTTCCGATATGGATATAAATAATAATATTGGATGACACCTGATTTAGGGAAAAAGTATAAAGCAAAAAGCCGACAGTGCGCATTACTTTACGTAATACGCGCCTGTCGGCTTTTTTAATAGGCTTAACTAATGTTATAGCCCTAGTTTATGCAGTTTACTCAGCTACGCCTACAGCAGCAGAATCCACTAGTTCTTCGGTTTCTTCCTCATGCAACGGATTAATAATCTTAACGCTGCGATATCGGTTCATACCTGTACCAGCTGGAATCAACTTACCGATAATAACATTTTCCTTCAAGCCGAGCAATTTGTCGACTTTACCTTTGATAGCTGCGTCCGTCAAGACACGAGTTGTCTCTTGGAAGGATGCCGCTGACAAGAAGGAATCTGTCTCAAGCGATGCTTTTGTAATACCAAGCAATACTGGCTTCGCAACAGCCGGCTCGTTGCCGGACAAGATTGCTTCCTTGTTCGCTGCTTCGTATTCGTGAATATCTGCAAACGAACCTGGTAGAAGCGTCGTGTCACCCGCATCGACGATGCGAATTTTACGCAACATTTGCTTGATCATAACTTCAACGTGCTTGTCGTTGATTTCTACGCCCTGGTTACGGTAAACGCGCTGAACTTCTTGCAAGATATAGTTCTGCACGCCACGAATACCTTTAATGCGTAGCATTTCTTTCGGATCGATCGAACCGTCCGTAATTTCGTCACCAGCTTCAAGTACTTGGCCTTCGTATACACGGATACGTGATCCGTAAGTAACGGAGTAGACTTTCGTCTCTGCTTCACCTTGTACTTCGACTTCGCGACGATCTTTAGCCTCACGAATTTCTTTCACGACACCGTCGATTTCAGAAATAATCGCTTGACCTTTCGGATTACGCGCTTCGAACAACTCTTGGATACGCGGCAAACCTTGTGTAATATCGTCTCCCGCAACACCACCGGTATGGAACGTACGCATCGTCAACTGTGTACCTGGTTCACCGATCGATTGCGCTGCGATAATACCAACAGCTTCACCGATCTCAACGTGTTTACCAGTTGCCAAGTTGCGTCCGTAACATTTCTTACAAACCCCGTGACGAGCACGGCAGCTGAGTACGGAACGAATTTGCAAACGTTCAACGCCAGCTTCCACGATCGCATCCGCTTTGTCGGAATCGATCAGCTCATTGCGGTGAGCAATAATGTCACCTGTTTCCGGGTGGCGAACAGTCTCGAAGCAGTAGCGACCTTCAATACGGTCGTACAAGCCCTCGATAACCTCTTTGCCGTCCGTAATGTTGGAAACGGTAAAGCCTTTATCTGTGCCACAATCTTCTTCTCGTACGATAACGTCTTGTGCAACGTCAACGAGACGACGAGTCAAGTAACCCGAGTCCGCTGTACGAAGCGCCGTATCTGCGAGACCTTTCCGCGCTCCGTGAGTGGAGATAAAGTACTCCAAGACCGTCAGACCATCGCGGAAGTTAGATTTGATTGGCAATTCGATAATACGACCAGACGGGTTGGCCATGAGACCACGCATACCGCCCAGCTGTGTAATCTGCGATTTGTTACCCCGTGCTTTGGAGTCTACCATCATCATGATGGAGTTGAAACGATCCATGGATTTCATCAAAATACCTGTGATCTTGTCTTTTGACTCGGACCATACTTCAATAACACGGTCATAACGCTCTTCGTTCGTGATAAGACCACGACGATATTGGTTCATAATCACTCTAACTCTTTCGTCGGATTCCCTCAGAATTTCATCCTTCTCTGGAGGAACGACAACGTCTGCCACAGCGATTGTAATACCAGAACGAGTGGAGTACGTAAAGCCTAACTGCTTGATATCGTCCAAAATAATCGACGTTTTTGTCGTATGGTACGTTTCAAAGCAGCGCGCGATAATTTGACCAAGATAATCTTTGCCAACTGCCCCAGTTTCAGGTAGAGTTTGCAAGATCTCTTTAATATTCGCGCCTTTTTCATATATGAAATATTGATCAGGTGTTCCCTCAAACAAGTTACGCTTTGTCGGCTCATTGATGTAAGGGAAGTTCTCTGGGAATATTTCGTTGAAAATGATGCGTCCTACCGTTGTTACGATAAGCGCGCCTTGTTGTTTTTCTGTAAAGCAAGTCTTACCAAGCTCTTTAGCCGGAATGACACAACGTGCATGCAGCGATGCTGCGCCGCGTTGGTATGCGGACACGGCTTCGTTTACAGATGCAAAGATTGTACCAGAACCGAGTGCATCCTTGTTGTCCACCGTCAAATAATACGATCCTAAAACCATATCCTGAGATGGTGTAACGACAGGCTTACCGTCTTTAGGGTTCAAGATATTACCGGATGCCAACATGAGCAAGCGAGCTTCTGCTTGTGCTTCTGCGGACAACGGTACGTGAACCGCCATCTGGTCACCGTCGAAGTCAGCGTTATACGCTGTACAAACGAGCGGATGCAACTTAATTGCGCGACCTTCTACCAAAATCGGTTCAAATGCTTGAATACCGAGACGGTGAAGAGTTGGTGCGCGGTTAAGAAGAACTGGGTGTTCACGGATAACTTCCTCTAGAACGTCCCATACCTCAGGGCTTACGCGCTCAACTTTACGTTTCGCGCTCTTGATGTTGTGTGCCAAACCTTTGTTCACGAGTTCTTTCATCACGAACGGTTTGAACAACTCCAACGCCATTTCCTTCGGCAAACCACATTGGTACATTTTCAAGCTAGGACCAACTACGATAACCGAACGGCCAGAGTAGTCTACACGCTTACCTAGCAAGTTCTGACGGAAACGTCCTTGCTTACCTTTCAACATGTGGCTAAGCGATTTCAACGGACGGTTACCTGGACCCGTTACTGGGCGACCACGGCGACCGTTGTCGATGAGCGCATCCACAGCTTCTTGGAGCATACGTTTCTCGTTCTGTACGATAATGTCCGGTGCGCCCAAGTCAAGCAAACGCTTCAGACGGTTGTTACGGTTAATGACACGACGGTACAAATCATTCAAGTCGGAAGTCGCGAAACGACCGCCATCCAGCTGTACCATTGGACGCAATTCCGGTGGAATAACCGGCAATACGTCAAGTATCATCCAATCCGGGCTATTGCCAGAGTTACGGAACGCCTCAATAACTTCCAAGCGCTTAATCGCACGGTTACGACGTTGACCTTGAGCTGTACGAAGTTCCTCTTTGAGGTGTACAAGTTCTTTATCTACGTCCAAGTCTTGCAAAAGCTTCTTAACAGCCTCTGCACCCATACCCGCTTGGAATGCGTGTCCGTATTTCTCACGATAGCTGCGGTACTCTTTCTCCGACAGCAATTGTTTCTTTTCCAATGGCGTGTCGCCTGGATCTGTTACCACGTAGGAAGCGAAGTAAATGATCTCTTCCAAAGAACGCGGTGACATATCAAGCCCCAAGCCCATACGGCTTGGAATACCTTTGAAATACCAAATGTGCGATACTGGAGCAGCCAATTCAATATGGCCCATCCGTTCGCGACGTACTTTTTGGCGTGTTACTTCAACGCCGCATCGATCACATACTACACCTTTGTAACGAACGCGTTTATATTTACCGCAATGACACTCCCAGTCTTTTGTCGGTCCGAAAATTTTCTCACAGAACAAGCCTTCTTTCTCAGGCTTGAGTGTACGATAGTTTATCGTCTCCGGCTTTTTGACTTCGCCACGCGACCAAGAACGAATCTTCTCGGGAGAGGCCAGCCCAATTTTCATAAATTCAAAATTGTTGACGTCCATCAAGGAGCAACCTCCTTAATTTGTACTTGAGTTCACCGCCATGCACGCAGAGGACGGATTAGAATGTTTGATACGTTAACTGAAACAAAGTTATCTATATGGATTGACGATGATCAGTGACAGTCGCCACTGATCATCGTCACAACTATATTTGAGCTGTCATCTTATGCGCTTATTCAGCGTCAGCAGCAACAGTTCCCTCTTCCAAGTCAAGATTCAGCTTGTCTTGCGGAACTTCGTCGTCTTCGTCGTATTCACGCATTTCGATTTCTTCTTCGTTCTCAGTAAGGATTTTAACGTCCATACCTAAACTTTGAAGCTCTTTGATCAATACTTTGAACGACTCAGGAACACCTGGTTCTGGTACGTTCTCGCCTTTAACGATTGACTCGTACGTCTTCACGCGGCCAACAACGTCATCAGACTTAACCGTAAGGATCTCCTGCAACGTGTAGGCAGCACCGTATGCTTCGAGTGCCCACACCTCCATCTCACCGAAGCGCTGACCACCAAATTGAGCTTTACCACCCAATGGCTGTTGCGTAACGAGTGAGTATGGTCCTGTAGAACGAGCGTGAATCTTATCGTCGACCATGTGCGCCAGTTTGATCATGTACATGACACCGACTGTAACTTCACGTTCAAACATTTCACCTGTACGTCCATCGTAGAGGCGTGTTTTACCGTTGCGTTGCATACCTGCTTCTTCCATCGTATCGAATACGTTGAACTCAGTTGCACCGTCGAATACTGGCGTCGCCATGTGCATACCAAGGTAACGCGCAGCCATACCTAAGTGTACTTCCAACACCTGACCGATGTTCATACGAGAAGGTACGCCCAATGGGTTCAATACAACTTGAACAGGTGTGCCATCTGGCAAGAACGGCATATCTTCTTCAGGCAAAATACGTGCGATGACACCCTTGTTACCGTGGCGTCCCGCCATTTTATCGCCTTCAGAGATTTTACGTTTTTGCGCAATGTAGCAACGTACGAGCTGATTAACGCCTGGCGGCAATTCGTCGCCATTGTCGCGTGTGAATACTTTTACGTCAACAACGATACCGTCAGTACCGTGTGGAACGCGCAAGGACGTGTCACGAACTTCACGCGCTTTTTCTCCGAAGATTGCGTGCAAGAGACGCTCTTCAGCAGTCAATTCCGTAACACCCTTAGGCGTTACTTTACCAACGAGGATATCGCCTGCTTTAATCTCAGCACCAACACGGATAATACCGCGCTCGTCGAGGTTCTTCAGCGCTTCTTCGCCGACATTCGGAATGTCGCGTGTAATTTCTTCAGGTCCAAGCTTCGTATCACGAGCTTCAGACTCATATTCTTCAATGTGAATGGACGTATAAACGTCCTCTTTCACCATTTTTTCGGATAGCAAAATCGCATCCTCATAGTTGTAGCCTTCCCACGTCATAAACGCAACGACAACGTTACGACCGAGTGCAATTTCACCCATCTCAGTGGAAGGACCGTCCGCTAGAATATCGCCTGGTTTGACGATTTCACCTTTTCTGGCAAGTGGACGTTGGTTAATGCAAGTTCCTTGGTTGGAACGCATAAACTTCTGCAACTTATGTTTAACGAGATCGCCTTTAACTTCTTTACCGTCAACATTTTCGATACGGCGAACTTGAATTTCATTCGCTGTAACTCGCTCAACAACACCATCGACTTTGGATACAATACATACACCAGAGTCTTTAGCTGATTTGTGTTCCATACCTGTACCAACGAATGGCGCCTGCGGTATCAACAACGGTACCGCCTGCCGCTGCATGTTTGATCCCATGAGCGCGCGGTTGGAGTCATCGTTTTCCAAGAATGGAATAAGCGCTGTTGCAACGGATACAACCTGTTTCGGCGAAACGTCCATGTAGTCTACACGTTCCGTCGGCATGGTCAAGATGTTATCCGATTGTTTATTGTAACGAACGATAACCGTGTCATCTCTAAATGAATTGTCATCATTCAAAGGCGCATTTGCTTGTGCGATAACATAGTTATCTTCTTCGTCTGCTGTCAAGTAATCGATATTCTCTGTTACTTGACCCGTCTTCGGATCAACCCAACGATATGGTGCTTCAATGAAGCCGTACTCGTTCACACGTGCAAACGTGGACAAGGAGTTGATCAAACCGATGTTCGGACCCTCTGGAGTCTCGATCGGGCACATACGACCATAGTGTGAGTGGTGAACGTCTCGAACTTCAAAGCCCGCGCGCTCACGCGTCAAACCACCAGGTCCGAGTGCAGACAGACGACGTTTGTGCGTCAGCTCTGCCAATGGATTCGTCTGGTCCATAAACTGCGACAACTGGGAGCTTCCGAAGAACTCCTTGATCGAAGCGATAACTGGACGAATATTGATCAGGGCTTGCGGTGTAATCACATTCGCATCTTGAATGGACATACGCTCACGCACAACACGTTCCATACGGGATAAACCGATACGGAATTGGTTTTGCAACAACTCACCTACGGAACGTAGACGACGGTTACCAAGATGGTCAATATCGTCTGTGCTTCCGATGCCGTGCAGCAAGTTGATGAAATAGTTGATGGACGAGATAATGTCCGCCGATGTAATGTGCTTCACGTTTTTGTCGATAATACCGTTAGCAATCAACTTGGTAACTTTATTATCTTCAAGCGGTGAGTACACACTAATTGTTTGCAACGGAATGTCATCTGCATCCAATACGCCGCCAGCAACGTGGTAAGTCTTGAACCCAACATTGCTTTCCAGACGCGGCAAAATTTCGTCGAGCAAACGACGGTCAATCATTTGACCCTCTTCTGCGAGAATTTCTCCCGTATCCGGATCAACGAGCGTTTCCGCCAAACGTTGATTGAACAAGCGGTTTTTGATGTGAAGCTTTTTATTAATTTTGTAACGACCGACGTTCGCCAAGTCGTAGCGCTTCGGGTCGAAGAAACGAGCAATCAGTAAGCTCTTAGCATTCTCCAACGTCGGTGGCTCGCCTGGACGCAAACGCTCATAAATCTCGATGAGCGCTTTCTCTGTCGAATCTGTATTGTCTTTATCTAGGGTATTGCGAATATATTCGTCATGACCGAGCAAATCTAAGATTTGTTCGTCTGTGCCAAATCCGAGTGCACGCAGCAATACTGTGACTGGAATTTTACGTGTGCGATCAATACGAACATAAATGATGTCCTTCGCATCCGTCTCCAACTCCAACCATGCTCCGCGGTTCGGAATTACCGTCGCCGTATATGTCTTCTTCCCGTTCTTGTCAACTTTAGTGCTGAAATAGACACTTGGGGAGCGGACCAACTGGCTGACGATGACGCGTTCTGCACCGTTGATAATGAATGTCCCGGTTTCCGTCATGAGTGGGAAATCACCCATAAACACTTCCTGTTCTTTCACTTCACCGGTCTCTTTATTGAGCAGGCGAACTTTAACGCGAAGTGGTGCTGCATAAGTAACGTCGCGTTCCTTCGATTCATCAACCGAATATTTTGGTTCACCTAAGCTGTAATCGACAAACTCCAGAACCAAATTACCTGTGAAATCCATAATCGGCGAAATGTCTTGGAACATTTCACGCAATCCTTCGTCCAAAAACCATTCGTACGATTTCTGTTGGATTTCTATCAAGTTCGGAACTTCGAGTACCTCTTTGATGCGCGCATAGCTGCGCCGAGTGCGTCGACCATACTGAACAAGATGTCCTGCCAACTTAAACTCACCCCTCATGTCTACTCAAAAATATGGATTGCGAATCCTTTTCGGTATCCTTTATAATAAAGTCCTCGAAAGAGACTCCAAAACAGTATAAAATGTAAAAACCGCGACAAAAAGAAAAACGCACGCTCACGGCAAAAACATCTATCCAGATGGACGCCGTTTCCCCGTGCCGTCGTTTCGAGTTGTCATTCCACCTTCATAACGATAGATTTGCCCAAAATGTAAACATTATACGTCAAGTGACGAAAATATATGCATCCTTTTCAAAAAAAGGCTTGACATTTTAGCGAAATAAAGACATGAAGGCCATCCTAATACTGACATTCTATAATATTATCATATTGGTCATATGAAGTCAACAAAAAATCATTTTTGCGCTCTGAAAATACGATAACCTTTATCTTTTGTTACTTCTTCTACAGACTCTTCCCCAAACAACGCGATCAATTTTGCCTCCGCGGAGGGTGCACCTTGTTTCTTTTGAATAACGATCCACAAGGAACCACCTTGTTGCAAATGAGTGTAGGATTGTTCAAAAATACGGTGTACAACTTCTTTACCTGCACGAATTGGCGGGTTCGTTAGAATAACATCGAACATTTCTCCATCCAACGCAGCCAACCCATCACTCTCACGGATGACCACGTTTGTGACGCCGTTCAAAGCTGCATTTTCACGAGCTAGGTCTAATGCACGTTCATTCACATCAACCATAACGACCTCACCAGCTGTCGCTAGCTTTGCAGCTGTTATGCCAATAGGACCATAACCGCAGCCAACGTCTAGCACTCGCGCTTGTTCTGGTATATCCATAGCATCAATGAGCACACGGCTTCCATAATCAATGTCACTCTTTGAAAATACACCCGCATCAGAGTTGAAACGCAATGTAAAACCACGCAACTCCATTTGAAGCAATTTACGATCATTTGCTACGCTTGGCTGTTTGCTATAATAATGATTAGCCATTCGTAAACCTCCATTTCAGCTCTATCGTGTGCTGTCGTTCATTGTCTAGCATGCGCTAGTCAAAGTGACTTCATCACAAGTCGAATCTGATGTCGTATCCTAGACAACGAACCCCTTGAAGTAACTTCAAGGGGTTCGCACATCGAGAAGCTGAAATTACTTCACTTCTACAGTCGCGCCAGCTTCTTCAAGCTTCGCTTTTACTGCTTCTGCTTCTTCTTTGCTTACTTTTTCTTTCAACGCTTTAGGAGCGTTGTCTACCAAGTCTTTCGCTTCTTTCAGGCCAAGACCTGTGATTTCGCGAACTACTTTGATTACGTTGATTTTGCCAGCGCCAGCGCTGTTCAAAATTACGTCGAATTCAGTTTGCTCAGCAGCTTCAACAGCACCGCCAGCTACTACTGCAACTGGAGCTGCAGCTGTTACGCCGAATTCTTCTTCGATTGCTTTAACAAGATCGTTCAATTCCAATACGGACATGCCTTTGATGGCTTCCAAGATTTGCTCTTTGCTCATGGTTGAACCTCCATATTAATGATTTAATAGTATTTTGCATAACGTTCCATCGCTGAAACGGTATAATTATTGAGCTTCCGCTTCTTTCTTTTCGCCGACTGCTTTGACAGCCAAAGCGAAGTTGCGAACAGGTGCTTGAAGCACGCTGAGCAACATAGACAACAAACCATCGCGTGAAGGCAATGCTGCCAACTCTTGAATTTGCGCTACATCAACTACGCGACCTTCTACGATACCACCCTTAATTTCAAGAGCGTCGTTTTTCTTCGCGAAGTCAGCCAAAATTTTCGCAGGAGCTACTGCGTCCTCACGGCTGAATGCAATCGCCGTCGGACCAGTCAACGCACTGTCCAATTCCGTCAACTCTGCTTGCTCAGTTGCACGACGTACCAAAGAGTTTTTCAACACTTGGAATTCGATGCCTGCCTCGCGCAATTGCTTACGGAGTTCAGTCACTTGCGAAACGTTCAATCCACGGTAATCAGCAACAACTGTTGTTACGCTACCGCGCAATTTGTCAGCAATTTCTTGAACTGCTTGTTGTTTAGATTCGATTACTTTTGCGTTTGCCACTTGTTCCACCTCCTACAAGTATGGTTCACAACCGCATCTTGTGTTCGTCATCCTACGCGAGCATAAGAAAAGCCTCTGTATGAAGTACAGAGGCATTACGAAAGCGAATGGTGTACGGCCACGTCTTATGACGTACACCATCGCACTCAGTCTATTCGAACACCTCGGTAGGAGATTAAGCCTTTCGGCGCCTACTGTCTACGGTATGATTATTCAATGTTTAGTACACGCTGCTTTCAGCAACTCCATAAGGATAGCATAAATGGTCGAACAATGTCAACTCATCCCTTTACTTACCAAATGGCTAAGTGAATCTTAGCGGAAAGATGCTGTGTTAACGCGTGCTGCAGGGCCCATCGTCGATGATACCGAGATGTTCTTCATGTAAACGCCCTTAGCCGCTGCCGGCTTCGCACGGTTCAAAGCGTCGATCAATGCTGTCATGTTGTCGTTCAACTTGTCAGCGTCGAAAGATACTTTACCGATTGGCGCATGAATTTGACCTGCTTTGTCTAGACGGTACTCGATTTTACCAGCTTTGATTTCTTGAACAGCTTTAGTAACATCAAAAGTAACCGTACCAGCTTTAGGGTTTGGCATGAGACCTTTACCACCAAGGATACGTCCCAATTTACCAACTTCGCTCATCATGTCTGGCGTAGCTACGCAGACATCGAACTCGAACCAGCCTTGTTGAATTTTGTTGATAAGATCTTGATCACCAACAAAGTCAGCACCTGCTGCTTCTGCTTCTTTAGCTTTATCGCCTTTAGCGAATACAAGCACGCGCTTCGTTTTACCTGTGCCGTGAGGCAGTACAACGACGCCACGAACTGCTTGGTCTTGTTTACGTGGGTCTACACCCAAACGAACTGCTACTTCAACAGTTTCGTCGAATTTAGCTGTTGCCGCTTTTTTCACCAATTCAATGGCTTCAGCTGGCTCATAAGTTGCTTCTTTATCGAACAACTTAGCAGCTTCGATATATTTCTTGCCGTGTTTTGCCATGTTATTTCCTCCTCATGTGGTATTAGCGGATTAACCTCCCACTAACGTCAAGAAGACTAAGAATTAGTCTTCAACGACGATGCCCATGCTGCGGGCTGTGCCTTCGATCATGAGCATAGCTGCCTCAACGGAAGCTGCGTTCAAGTCAGGCATTTTTTGTTCAGCGATTTCACGAACAACAGAACGTTTAACAGTAGCAACCTTCTTCTTGTTCGGCTCACCGGAACCTTTTTCAACCTTAGTTGCAACTTTCAGCAATACAGCTGCAGGTGGAGTTTTCGTGATGAACGTAAAGGAGCGGTCTTCAAATACAGTGATTTCAACCGGGATAATCAAACCCGCTTGATCAGCTGTTTTTGCGTTGAACTCTTTACAGAACGCCATGATGTTAACGCCTGCTTGACCCAATGCAGGACCTACTGGAGGTGCTGGATTCGCTTTACCTGCTGGAATTTGCAATTTAACCATTTTAATGACCTTTTTTGCCATGTGGTACACCCCCTTGCGCTAATAATATGGATTCTAAATGCGGCAAACCGCATTTTAATCCATAAAGAAACCTCAAAGATTAAATCTTCTCTACTTGGTGGTAATCCAACTCAAGTGGGGTTTCTCGTCCAAACATGTTTACGTGGACCTTCAACTTCTCTCTGTCTAGTACGATTTCTTCAATCGTACCGACGAAGTTGGCGAAAGGTCCTACCATAATACGTACCGATTCCTTCAGTTCGAACTCAATCGTGGTCTTCGGCTGTTCCATACCCATTGTTTTCAGAATCTGTTCAACTTCATCTGGCAACAATGCAGTAGGTTTAGAACCGGAACCAGTAGAGCCAACGAACCCTGTGACCCCTGGCGTGTTGCGAACAACATACCAAGATTCATCAGTTTGAATCATTTCGACAAGAACATATCCCGGGTAAACTTTACGCATGACAGTCTTTTTCTTACCGTCTTTGTTTACGATTTCTTCTTCCATCGGAACAAGAACGCGGAATATCTTGTCTTCCATGCCCATAGATTCGACACGTTTTTCCAAATTGGCTTTCACCTTGTTCTCATAACCTGAGTAGGTATGAACAACGTACCATCTTTTTTCCATATTCAAGCCACCTTGGGACTTTATTAAATAATCGCTTCGACAATCGCGGAAATCCCGATGTCAAGGACCCAGAAATAGAACGTCATAAAGATGACCGTGGCTAATACGACGATCGTGTAGCTTGTCAGTTCTTTACGATTGGGCCAGCGAACCTTTTTCAATTCGCCCCAGCTGTCGCCGAAAAAGGAAAACATTGAACCGAAACTTTGTTTCAGTTTCCCGAAGAAAGCCACGGACTACACCTCCATCAGACTTATCTTGTTTCGCGATGAGAAGTATGCTCGTTGCAGAACTTGCAGAATTTCTTCAACTCGATGCGGTCTGGGTGATTGCGTTTATTCTTCGTTGTTGTATAGTTGCGCTGTTTGCAACCCGTGCAAGCCATCGTAACGATTACCCGCATGTTGTACACCTCCTGAAGACACCTTTTGATAAGAAGCGTCGTAATTCAACCTAAAAAACGTCGCATATTTAGGGCTACCCAAACACTTTATCATACGGGTCATTTCATGTCAATGAAAAGATGTTGACGCCGTGGGGGTTTATGCCCTTTAATCTATCACATAGGCAGCTGGTTTGACAAAGGAAATGATCGCTAAGCGATAGCTTAATAACTAGTATAGAACAGTTCCAATAGAACTAAACGTCAACTTGTTTTTACTCTATTACTTCAGCATTACAAAAGGCGCTAGCAATCACACTGTTATACAACAATTCCGAATACAATAAAATGCCCGTCATCCGTATTCAACGGCTACGAGCATCTTTTATTGTTATAGCGGTTTAACCACAACGTTAGCTTTCTTCTTCATCACGTAGTTCTAAGTAACGCTCCAACTTACGCTTAACTCGCTGTAATGCATTGTCGATTGATTTTACGTGTCTGTCTAAATCAACGGCAATTTCCTGATAGGAACGACCATCTAAATAAAGCATAAGCACTTTACGTTCTAAATCACTTAATATTTCGGCCATCTTATCTTCGAGTCCGATAAACTCTTCCTGATTAATAATCAACTCTTCAGGATCGGATACACGAGAACTGCCGATAACATCAAGCAACGTACGGTCGGAATCTTCATCATAAATAGGCCTGTCCAATGAGACGTATGAGTTGAGTGGAATATGCTTCTGACGCGTGGCCGTCTTAATGGCCGTAATAATCTGACGTGTTATACATAATTCCGCAAACGCCTTGAACGACGCTAACTTATCTCCTTTGAAGTCACGAATTGATTTATATAAACCAATCATGCCTTCTTGTACGATATCCTCACGGTCAGCTCCTATTAAAAAATAAGAACGTGCCTTCGCCCGTACGAAATTGCGATATTTATTAATTAAGTATTCAAGCGCTTCATTGTCACCCTCACGGACCGAGTCGACTAATAGTTCATCTGTCAACCGATCATATGGGGAAGTGCTCAATACTTTGAGGTCGACACTCACTAGCAATCCCTCCGGCCTGCAACGCAATCCACCCGTTACATCACAAATGATAGATTCAGTATATATGAATTGGTCTAGCAGCGTCAACCGAAGGAATCCTTATTGCAGAGCGGATTTTCGGCATTTTAATCAAAAAAATTGTTGTCGAAAAAAATGAAAACGAAGGCTAAACATCTAGTTTGTGTAAATATATGACGGCATTTGTCGAAGTACCCTGTTATAAAACAGTTTAAACACAATGTAATTAGCTGTCTTTGTCGAATCGTTCTCCTCGACGCATACGCTCCATTATTTTTAATTGTTCCAGACTAAGCTTGCCCTCAATAGGGTTTTTCTTAATCGGAAATAACGTTTGTTCGCGAATACGCACTTCGACCTCTTTGCGTGCTTGTTCTATGATAATGA
Source organism: Paenibacillus sp. 481 (assembly GCF_021223605.1). Taxonomy (NCBI): domain Bacteria; kingdom Bacillati; phylum Bacillota; class Bacilli; order Caryophanales; family Paenibacillaceae; genus Paenibacillus; species Paenibacillus sp. 481. Next base: position 2,930,162 of record NZ_CP075175.1, on the reverse strand, counting down.
GTAGCTCACGTGCTGAAATACGCAGTGCCCCATGGCCAAAGGCGACATGTTGCTCGGTACTGTCAGAAGTCGCCACATAAATTTGACGGCGGCGATGTGTCAGTTCCTTAACTAAACGCTCAATACATTCATCCGCCGTCTCTTTTTCTTTTGTAAAATAAACACTCACTTTACCTTGCGAGTATTTCACTCCAAGCCCTGGCACAAGATACGCATCAAATACTACAACGACACGACGTCCAGAATAAGCTTGATAATCAGCTAGCATATGAAGCAATCGGTCACGCGCCTCTTCCAGCCCACTATCAGCCAGCTGACTTAGCTCCGGCCAAGCGCCGATCATGTTGTAGCCGTCGACCAATAACACGTCGCGCCAATCCTGCTGCTTCATTCATGTACTCCTTAACCGCGACGACGGCGTACAACCTCGTACATGAAAATGCCAGCGGCTACCGACGCATTTAATGAATTAATTTGCCCGGACATCGGCAATTTTAATAATACGTCGCATTTTTCGCGTACAAGACGCCCCATCCCTTTGTTCTCGTTACCGATGACGAGTGCGACCGGAAGATTGAATACGTCCGCATCATAAATGTCTTGCTTAGCAGACACGTCTGTGCCGACGATCCAAACTCCGCGCTCTTTTAGTTGCTCCATCGTTTGCGCCAAGTTCGTAACGCGTGCGACTGGAACATATTCTACGGCACCTGCCGATATTTTGGATACTGTTGCGGTCAAGCCTACCGCACGACGCTTCGGAATCACAACACCGTGTACGCCTGTGCAATCTGCTGAACGTAAGATCGATCCCAAATTGTGTGGGTCCTCGATTTCATCAAGCAGTAGGATAAACGGCGTCTCGCCTTTTTGTTCTGCACGTGCCAAAATATCTTCCAGCTCAACATAGGCATAGGCTGCAACTTGTGCGACAACACCTTGGTGTTGAACGCCTTCAACCATTTGGTCCAACTTACGCTTGTCAGCCGTTTGGACGATGACACCCACTTTTTTCGCTTCAGCGATAATAGGCAGCGTCAAATGTTTTTGCGCGTTGTCAGCGATCCATATTTTATTAATTGCTCTACCAGAGCGAAGCGCCTCGGTGACCGAGTGCTTTCCGGCAATGTATTCTGCTTCTTCGTGGTTCTCTTGCATACGATTATTGTCCTCCTGTTAAAACAACCTGCTTTATGCCACATTGCTGCGATAATAAATGATTTGGCTGTAGTGGTATTGTTCTATTGATGTTTGTTGTGATTAAATTTTAAGACATAGGTACCATTGTTGTCACTGCGTCATGACTCCTGATCTTCGGTAACTTGTGTAACTGCCTGATCCTGCTCCTCATCACTGTGGACAATGATATCCAGCAACTCACGTAGACGTTCATGGCGACGGCTAAAGTATAAGTAGCCAATCAACGACTCTAATGCTGTTGCTTGGCGGTACTCGCTCATATTAGCACTTCTCGGCACACTCGATTTCGTGTTGCGGCCTTGTCTCACGACGTCCGCTTCCTCTTCAGTGAGAAGCGGTGTGATCCGCATCAAAAATCGTGCTTGAGCTTTGGCTGACACATAACGTGTCGCTTCGCGATGCAAATGGTGTGGCCGATGATTCGCCTTAGAAATTAAATATTGGCGAATCGCTGTCTCATAAATGGCATCGCCCATGTAGGCGAGCACGATAGGATGCAGCAAATGTGCATCCTTCTTCGGCGCAAATGGAAAGAGCCAGTCTGCTGACTCTTCCCCTTCTTTATTGTGACTAAGTTGCAGTTGATTATCTTCCTTTTTCATTCCTGCTGCTAACGCTCCTCTCATTTCCGGCGCCAGCGCAAACCTTGTGGCGTATCCTCCAGCAAAATCCCTTGCTCGGTCAGCAAATCGCGAATCTCATCTGCACGCGCCCAATTTTTCGAATTGCGTGCATCTGTGCGCTCTTGAATCAGTCGATCCACATCGGCATCCAACAATTGCTGCTCCTGTTCACTTACAAGCCCTAGCACTTCGTTCATTGCGTCAAATGCGTCCAACAACGCCTGCAGATCTGCGGCGCTAAACGATTGTGTTGCTGTTCCTTTTTGCAAATAAACATTCGCCTCGCTCACCCAATCAAACAGCGCGGTAATCGCATCCGCTGTATTGAAATCGTCCTGCATTTTAGCATCGAACTGATCTAGGATTTCAGCCAATTTCGCTTGCAGCTCTTCGTTCGGCTCAAGGTTCAGGCTTAGGCCTAACAGCTCATCATGTTCAGCATTCGCATCCGAACGTACCGGATCGCTACTTGCTTCCAACGCGGACTGTAACGCATGCTTCACATTGGCTACCGCATTGGCAATTCGTTCAACACTTTTTTCAGCCTGCTTGAGTGCCTCTTCGCTGAAATTAAGTGGATTCCGATAATGGGAAGAAAGGATAAAGTAGCGAATCGCGTCCGGATTATACGTTTGACGCAAATCTTTAACTAACCAGCCGTTGCCCAATGACTTCGACATTTTCTCATTATCTATATTGATGAATCCGTTGTGCATCCATACATTTGCAAACGGCTTACCTGTTAATGACTCAGACTGGGCCACTTCACATTCGTGGTGCGGGAATTGCAAATCTTGTCCGCCGCCATGAATATCAAGCGTATCTCCTAAGTACTTACGCGCCATCGCAGAGCACTCAATGTGCCAGCCTGGGCGTCCTTCCCCCCAAGGGCTAGCCCATGCAATTTCGCCTGGCTTCGCGCCTTTCCAAAGGACAAAGTCTTCTGGCTGCTCTTTACGCGCATCTACTTCAATACGGATACCGAATTGAAGCTCTTCCAAGTTCTGCTGCGACAACTTGCCGTACTCAGCGAACTTCTTGGTACGGAAGTAAACGTCACCGCCCGATTCATAAGCAAAGCCACGCTCTTCCAAATCCGCGATAAAGCGGATAATCTCTTCCATGTGCTCGGTAACACGCGGGTTCATCGTTGCACGGCGAATGCCGAGCCCATCAGTATCAGCATTGAAAGCTTCAATAAACAAGTCAGCTGCTTCTGGCACCGTTATGTTCATTTCTGCTGCCTTGCGAATCAGCTTATCATCAACATCTGTAAAGTTTACGATGTAGTTAACTTCATAACCTGTCGTCTCTAAATAACGACGCACGACATCAAAGACCATCATCGGCCTTGCGTTTCCAATATGAATATAACCATAAACCGTAGGACCGCATACATACATGCTTACCTGTCCTGATTTTATAGGCTGAAACTCCTCTTTACTGCGTGTCATCGTGTTGTAAATGTGTAACGTCATGCACGCTACCTCCTCATCATTTAATAAACTTATACTTTGACTGCTACTTTATTTCTCTGCGAACTATCCTCGTCATCAGCTTCGCCACTGCTCTCACTATGCGAGAAGGAGTCTGAACGACCCGACTCTGTTCCCGCTCCATCTGTAGAACGATTCGAAGAAGAAGTAGAAGAGCTTTCCCTTATTCTTGGTAATGCTCCAACGGTCCCAGTTCCAGCACCGGTTGACTTGTTGTTTCTGTCCACCTTCATCTGTTCCATTTCAGCCTTTAGACGATCGATCTCCGTCTGCATCGAGCGAAACATATCGATCACTGGATCGGGTAGCTGTCCGTGATTCAACCTATCAATACGAATGCCATCCTGCTTCACTATTCGCCCTGGTATACCTACCACTGTACAGTGCGGAGGCACTTCACGAAGCACAACCGAATTCGCACCGATATTCGAATGTTCCCCTACTTGGAAGGAACCAAGTACTTTGGCCCCGGAAGCAATAACGACGTTGTTGCCGATAGTCGGGTGCCGCTTGCCTTTTTCCTTGCCCGTTCCCCCCAATGTCACTCCTTGATAAATCACGACGTCATCACCGATTTCACACGTTTCCCCAACAACTACACCCATGCCGTGATCTATAAACAAACGCTGTCCAATGCGTGCACCAGGATGAATTTCAATCCCTGTCATAAAGCGACTTACTTGTGAAATAAGACGCGCTGGCGCAAACCATTTTCGCTTATAGAACCAATGAGCTACACGATGAGCCCAGATCGCATGAAGTCCTGAATACGTAAAAATGACCTCTAACCGACTGCGCGCAGCCGGGTCATTGTCGAACACCGCTTGCACATCTGATTGCATTTGTTTAATGATGCGCCGCATGACCGGTTCCCCCCTAGGAACATAGTAATAATAGTGCTGCGTTAGTTGTAAGCTCTAATTCAGTAAACTGTTGTGCTTATTCTCGTTGATTAGGTCGTGTCCTGCTAAAAAGTTCTGCTGTGTAGTTCTGTTGTGTAGTTCTGTTATATAGCCCTTCTATGAAGTCCCTCTATAAAAGCGAAAAAACGCCTCCGCAGCCGTAGCTGCAGAGGCGCTGTGCGCGGTCCCACTCTGCTTGAATCACAGACCAATATACACATGCAGCTAAATGCATGCCTATACAGATGTAATCCCTCTAACGTTCGATAACGTGAACGAAACGTTATTCTCTACCCGCATGTTGACATGCGCTCAAGAACAAAGCTACCGGGCGCAGTGCGTTCGACTCGAAACGGAACGACTTTCAGCCTATGCGCAAGGGCTCTGCTACGTTCGCTACCCCGTGGTGTCACGGCGAGCAGCATCGACGTATCCTTAAGATACGGATAGCCTTACGCATCGGTCGTTCTCTCTGTGCAATTTCTCACCGTCAAACGCTCTCCCGTTTAACGCCGTTACTATATTGTATGCTTAGTATACTGAATGCGCGCAACCATTGGCAAGGCTGACAGCACAAGCAGCTATTGTCCTATAAGCTGAAAAGCAGCTTATTGCGCATGTGCACGCAAGCGTGACAACACTTTGTCTTGACCGAGCAGCACAATCGTTTCGTTCAAATCACGTCCGTGCATTTGACCAGAAACGGCTACGCGAACAGGCATAAACAAACCTTTGCCCTTCACGCCAGTTTCCTTCTGCACTTCCTTAAGTGCTGCTTTCACCATGTCAACGCTCCATGCGTCAGCCGCTTCCAGCTTCGCAAGCAATGCGCTTAACACGATTGGAGCCTGCTCTTCGTTCACAACGGCTTGCGCTTCATCGTCCAACGTCAGTTCTTCACGGAAGAACACGTCAGACAGCTCAACGATATCAGAAGCACAGTTCATTTGCTCCTGATACAGTTTCACTAATGCTTTAGCCCAATCAAGCTGATCCTCGCTCAACGTCGTTGGCAACTGACCTGCTTTTTGCAAATGCGGGATAGCCATATCCGCGACAAGCTCTAGATCGGCTTTTTTCATATACGTATTGTTAAAATGCGACAGCTTATTCGTATCGAATACAGCTGGGCTCTTTGATAGACGATTTGTATCAAAAATGCGGATAATCTCTTCACGAGAGAAGATTTCCTCTTCTCCTTCTGGCGACCAGCCCAGTAGAGCGATATAGTTGAACAAGGCTTCAGGCAAATATCCAAGCTGATCATATTGCTCGATAAACTGGATAATCGACTCATCGCGTTTGCTTAGCTTTTTGCGATTCTCGTTAACGATCAGCGTCATATGACCAAACGTTGGTGGCTGCCAATCGAGTGCTTCATAAATCATAAGCTGACGCAATGTGTTTGTAATATGGTCCTCGCCACGAAGTACGTGTGAGATGCGCATCAAATAATCATCGATAACGACCGCAAAGTTGTAAGTCGCAATGCCATCCTTTTTCACGATTACCCAATCGCCTGTCGTTTCGGACTCGAACGTAATTTCGTTCTTAACGACATCATTAAATGTATAAGAACGATTGTTCGGCACACGGAAACGAATGCTCGATTGGCGGCCTTCTGCCGCAAGCTTCGCCTGCTCTTCCGCACTCAGACCAAAGCATTTGCCCGAGTACTTCGGTGTCTCGCCTTTTTCCATTTGTGCTTCGCGCTCTGCTTCCAGCTCTTGCTCCGTACAGAAGCAGCGATAAGCCAACCCGCGATCCATCAAATCTTGTGCATGCTTCATATAAATATCAAGACGCTCTGTTTGACGATACGGGCCATACTCGCCACCCACGTCGACACTTTCATCCCATTCGATGCCGAGCCATTTCAAATATTTAAATTGGCTCTCTTCCCCGCCCTCGATATTACGCTTGATGTCTGTATCTTCAATACGAACAATAAATTTACCGCCATGATGGCGGGCAAATAAGTAATTGAATAATGCCGTACGCGCGTTGCCGATATGCAAATGTCCGGTTGGACTTGGCGCGTAGCGCACGCGAATTTCGTTACTCATAATCGTTCCCTCCCAAGTTGAAACGGCCGTGCCAGTCAGTTTCTATCGAGTTATCATACCATATCTCGAATTAAGCATACAACAGCTTGTGCCGCGATACCTTCGCCGCGTCCTGTGAAACCGAGCTGTTCCGTCGTTGTTGCTTTTACATTTACTTGCGACTGCTCTGCTTCCAATATGCGCGCAATATTCGCAACCATCGCTGGAATATGCGGTAGCATTTTAGGCTTCTGCGCAATGATCGTGCAATCAACGTTGCCTAAACGATAACCGCGTTCCTTAGCCAACGCCCACACATGCTCCATGAGCTTCACACTGTCTGCATCTTTGAATGCAGGATCCGTGTCCGGAAAATGCTTGCCGATGTCACCAAGCGCCAATGCCCCTAGCACGGCATCGCTTATCGTATGTAGCAACACATCAGCATCTGAATGACCTAGCAACCCTTTTTCATAAGGTATCGTAACGCCACCAATGATACACGGACGTCCTTCTACTAATTGATGAACGTCAAACCCTTGCCCGATTCGAATCACGCCATTCCTCTCCCCATATACCTTATTAAGATTTACGCTTGGACAAATTCCAGAGAGCCAGATCCAAATCATCCGGCGTCGTCAACTTTACGTTCGTGTAATCCCCTTCCACGACATGTACAAGTTGTCCCATACGCTCAACGAGCATCGCATCATCTGTCCCAAGCACCTGCTGCTCCTGTGCATGTTCATGCGCACGTATCACATCCGAAAGACGAAAAGCTTGTGGGGTCTGAATCGCCCACAAGCTGCGTCGGTCCGGTGTTGCTGTGATCACACCGTCTCCGTTCACTTGCTTAATCGTATCTTTAACAGGAACAGCCAACACCGCCGCTCCGTACTGCCTTGCAGCGTCGAAACACGCAATCACTTTATCCCGCTCCACAAATGGTCGTACACCGTCGTGAATAAGCACATAATCCAAGCCGCGCTGTTGAATGGCCTGTAACCCAGCATACACGGAATGCTGACGCTCTGCCCCTCCGGCAACAACATCAGTCACTTTCTGTAGACCATATTCGGCTATCCATGCAGCACAACGTGCGTGGTCCTGCGGCGCAGTAACTAAAGCAATGGCCGCACACTCCGGCATCGCCTCAAAGCGCTCCAACGTATGAACAATAACTGGCTTGTCCTCTAGCATAAGAAATTGCTTACTCTCACGCGTGCCCATACGCGTCCCTCGTCCTGCCGCGACAATAATAAGGCCGAAGCGTTGCTCCATCGCTGCCAACCCCCTGATGGTTTCCTTTTACTATCCCCATCATACCTGTTTATTGGGCTTTTTCCAACAGTTTTGGCTTTGCGAAAATCATTCTTCCTGCCGATGTTTGCAACACACTCGTCACGAGAACTTCCATCGTCATTCCGATAAAATCACGCCCGCCTTCAACGACAATCATTGTACCGTCATCCAAATAAGCCACACCTTGTCCGTGTTCCTTACCATCCTTAATGACTTGCACTACAATTTCCTCGCCTGGCAACACAACAGGTTTGACTGCATTAGCCAAATCATTAATATTTAACACTGATACACCTTGTAACTCACACACTTTATTCAAGTTAAAATCATTCGTTACGACTTTTCCTTTTAATACTTTTGCCAGTCTTACAAGCTTGCTATCTACTTCGGATATTTCTTCGAAATCCCCTTCATAAATGAGCACTTTTACTTCCAGTTCTTTTTGAATTTTGTTTAAAATGTCGAGACCTCTACGCCCCCGATTTCGCTTCAATAAATCCGAAGAATCTGCAATATGCTGCAACTCTTCCAGCACAAACTCTGGGATGACAATCGTTCCTTCAATAAATCCCGTCTTGCAAATGTCTGCAATCCGACCGTCTATGATGACACTTGTGTCTAAAATTTTGTGTTCTTCAAACCGATACTCCGACTCCTCTGCCTGATTATCGCTGCGGCGCAACGATTCGAGCCATGAACGCAGTTGATTCTGCTTCATTAAAGTCAATTGCATACCAGCTGCACCGCTTAACACGACTAACAATAACGAAAACATATGTCCAAACGTTCCAAAGTCATGAAGCAGCGGCATTAACAGTGCAGCAAAACAAAGGCCAAGTAATGTGCCGCCAATACGAGCGGCTAGTTCCATCGTAGGCATTTGAGCGATATGTTCCTTCCAACGATTACACACACGAGTGCATGGAACGAACATCGCATTAAACAAGGCAATAAAAATAAATGCTCCACCGATCGTCCAAAATAAACGTCCAAAAGCCGAACTACCGTTTATCCCAGCGAACTCTATTGTACGCGCATACCACGAAGTGTATAATTCGCTCCCGCACCACGCGCCGAGCACCCCAGAGACACCTAACATGATCCGTTTAAACACGTTCGCTCACCTCCTTACTCTATTTTCATTTCATTACAATTATGGCCCAACGAAACCGCTCCTAATCCCTCATTTCATATTTTTACCTGTTTTTCAGTTGAAAAGTGGCATTTGATAACCGTATAATATTCCTGAATAATCGAGGAGCGAACTGCGAAATAGATGAAGTTGCGCCAAAACAATGAATGGGGTGAACGGAACGATGAGCAAACCAAATTTGCAAACGCTGCAAGACCAAGTATCCGGATTGCTGCTTAGGCATCGCAGCTTATTGGATGTCTTATCAAAACACAGTCAAGCTAATGCCTCAGTAAATCGTGCTGTTACTAAAGCGATTACCGAATGCGGATGCCTTGAACTGCATGCCAAAAGACAACCATATAACTCTGAAATGGATGTCGAACAAGCAAAAGAACGATTAGAAAGTCATGTTCAAGGTCAGCTTTGCGAGCATTGCAATGAGGTTATTCGTACCGAATTAGGTAGACATTTGTTCTATATGTCCGCGCTATGCAACTCATTGAATATTCCGTTGAACGAAGTTGTGACAGAGGAATCCAGTAAATGCAGTACGCTAGGTATTTTCAACTTGTCGTAAATGAAATATAATTTTCAAAATCTGAACCTACACCGTTTATGCCTGTACGTGCGTAGAGGAACATTTATTCAAGTTCCTTTACGCCGTTCACATGTCATCCGTGCTGGGTTCGTTTTTTGTGTATAAAAAAAAGCATTTGCTCCAATGTGGGAGCAAATGCTTTCGTTGTTCGCTTATATGCTAGTCCGTACTAGGCACTACGTGGTATCACGTGCTATCCATTACCTACCCCGTATTACGAGTGTTTGGAATGGATATAGTCCTCGTCTCGATTTTTACGACGGCGGTTTAGCATTCTAACGTTTTTTTTTATGCCGAGCAGCGCGTACAAGACGAGCGGCACGAATATTAGTTTAGGCGTCTGTTCTGGCTTCCACAATGCGATTCCAACTGCCACCGCGATTACGATTGGCGTGATCCACAAAGCTTTTTTCGGAATGCCTACTTTTTTGAAATTCGGGTATTTAACTGTACTAACCATTAAGTACGACACAAGCAGCATTGCGATAATTAAGTACACCGGTGGAATGCTTTCATGGAACAGGGCTAGCGTACACACTACGCCACCTGCAGCAGGAATAGGCAAGCCGATAAAGTACCCTGGAGCGCCCTCAATAACATTGAAACGCGCTAGACGAAGCGCACCACAAATCGGGAAAATCGCTGTCACGACCCAAGCCAATGCAGGGTTCAGTTCTGTAAATGCCACTACGTACATAATAAATGCCGGCGCAACGCCGAACGAAATAACATCAGATAAAGAGTCCAACTCTTTACCGAAATCACTCTGCGCATTTAATGCACGGGCTAGACGTCCATCTAAACCGTCAAGAAGCATCGCAATAATAATCATTAGCGCAGCTAAATTGTACTTTTCCTCAAACGCTAGCATGATAGCTATAATTCCGAGAAACAAGTTACCGATGGTAAACAGGTTCGGAATGGACTTTGTAATCATAGGTTCACCTCTAAATTTACTATGCCCAACGTTCGCACATTGCTTACAAGTAGATTACACAAATGACTTCCTGTTTGCAAATGTACGTTAAATCATATCTGTCGGTCAATAAATACTTGCTCCTGAATACGTTTCAATCCTTCTTTAATCGTACGCGCTCGGACTTCGCCAATACCATCAACATCATCCAATTCCTCAATCGTAGCCATCATGACATGTGGCAAGTAACGGAATTGCTCCACCAAATTATGAATAATAACGTTTGGCAAACGCGGAATCTTACTTAACACACGATATCCTCGTGGAGAAATAGACTCGTCATGCGCCGTGCTTGTCGCTGGATAACCGAGCAGTCGAATAATATGTTGCACATCAAGCAGCTCGTCAGCTGAGCATTTTTTAAGCTGGTTCAAAATTTCACGGATTTTGTCGTCACTATCGTCGCGAGCATAATCCTTAAGCAATAGCCAAGCCTCTTCTTCTGTGTTGCTCACTAGCTCTTCCAGCTGCATACTAATTAGACGGCCTTCAGTACCTAGTTCGTTAATATATCTCTTTATCTCCATCTTAATACGTAACACCATCTCATTACGTTGCACAACATTTACAACCTCAGACAATGTCACAAGCTCTTCGAACTCTGAAGCCGTTAAATTCGTCAGTCCTTGTGTTAGAACTGCCTTGTAGCGCTCCAGCGTTTGTATCGCTTGGTTAGCCTTCGTCAATATAACGCCCATTTCTTTCAGCGCATATCTTAGACTGCCCTGATATAGCGTAATTACATTGCGTCGCTGTGAAATCGATACGACAAGTTTACCCGTTTGCTTTGCTACCCGCTCCGCAGTACGGTGACGAATTCCTGTCTCAATCGACGGTATAGACGAATCAGGAATGAGCTGCGTATTAGCATACAGAATGCGCTTAACGTCCTCACTCAATATAATAGCGCCATCCATCTTCGCCAACTCATACAAATAGCTTGGAGAGAAGTCGCAGTTGATGGAAAATCCACCGTCGACAACATCCATTACTTCTGGACTGTAGCCAACTACGAGTAGCGCTCCCGTCTTCGCTCTAAGTACGTTCTCCAGCCCGTCACGGAAAGGAGTCCCTGGTGCGACTAATTTCAGCAAATCATTCATAATATCTTGCTGACTTTCTTTCATTCTGTATCTATGCCCCCTAACCTAACGCCACTGCTAAAGCTTGCGCTACCGTATTCACGCCAACAATCTCAATATGTGCAGGCGGTTTCCAGCCTCGTAAACTGCTCTCTGGCATAATAATGCGCTTGAATCCAAGCTTCTCTGCCTCTTTAACACGTTGTTCAGCACGCGATACGGCGCGAACTTCTCCAGTCAGCCCGATTTCGCCAAATACAGCGTCGAATGGCTGAGTAGACACATCGCGGAAGCTCGACGCGATGGCGACAGCTATCGCCAAGTCAACAGCCGGCTCATCCAGCTTCATGCCACCTGCTACATTCACATAAGCATCTTGATTTTGCAGGAACATGCCCATTCGCTTCTCAAGCACAGCGATGATAAGAGCAAGCCTATGATGGTCAATTCCCGTAGCCATGCGCCTTGGAGACGGGAAATTAGTAGCCGAGACAAGTGCCTGCATTTCAACTAGCACTGGTCGCGTCCCTTCTATGCTGGCAACAACGGTAGAACCAGCTACGCCAAGCGGACGCTCTTGTAAAAACATCTCGGATGGGTTCTTTACTTCAACGAGACCGCCTTCACCCATCTCAAAAATGCCGATCTCATTCGTAGAGCCGAATCGATTTTTAACAGCGCGCAATATGCGATACGAATGGTGCCGCTCACCTTCAAAATAAAGCACGCAGTCAACCATATGCTCCAACATGCGCGGTCCAGCGATAGCGCCTTCTTTGGTCACATGTCCAACCAATACAGTAGCGATACCTTTTCCTTTGGATACGCGCATAAAAGCACTCGTACACTCACGCACTTGAGCTACGCTGCCTGGTGCAGACTCAACTGATGGCTGATAAACAGTTTGTATAGAATCAATTACGAGGAAATCGGGCTGCATAGCCTCGATGGCTTCCTCAATAAAATGCAGATTCGTCTCGCTTAGAACGAACAAACGTTCTGATAAAGCACCCAAACGATCAGCACGCAGCTTCGTCTGACGCATCGACTCCTCACCAGACACATACAGTACTTTTAAACCACTTGTTGCAAGTGCATTTGAGGTTTGCAACAGCAAAGTGGACTTACCAATACCCGGATCTCCACCTACAAGAATGAGCGAGCCAGGTACAACTCCACCGCCTAATACGCGGTTCAGTTCGCTTAACGTTGTTGATATGCGCGGTTCGCGCCCACTTTCTATGTGTATGATCGATTGTGGCTTTTCTTTCGCCGTAAACAAGGAAGATTGTACGCCCGCAGTCTTTACAATCGTTTCCCGTTCTTCAACCATCGTGTTCCATTGATTGCAGCCAGGACATTTTCCCATCCACTTCGCTGTTTCATATCCACATTCTGTGCAATTGAACTTCGTCTTTACTTTGGCCATCTCAGCCAACAACTCCTAGCTTGTCAATAATCCTTAACTTATTATATACGCGATAAACAGCTTGTCGTTTCGATCATGACCGCATTTTCGCAAGCAATGACTTGATAACCTTCACCGCATACTTATAAGTTTACCATTTTTAAGAAAGAGGATAAAGGTGTTACGCTTGGAATTATGTTTGCTAATTGTTATTTCTTATCGGTTGGACAGTAAAAAATATGAAGAGACGCGATTTTATATATGTTTCCCCGTTTTGCTAGTTCCATGATCACCTTCCCGATAGCCGCATAAAATGAAAAGGCACATCCCCTGTAATACACAAGGAATGTGCCTTTTTCTTAAATCTATGCGCAATTGGCATCAATTATAGCGATTAAGCGTTAGCTGTCTCTTCATTGCCTAGACTGCTGTCACTGTTATCATTGTTGCTACTGCTGCTACCACTGTTAATCACAATGAGTTGCCCGTCTTGCTCATCAATCGTAACTGAATCGCCTTTGCTAATTTGACCTCTTAGCAACTCTTCGGACAAGCGATCCTCGATATGCTTCTGAATAGCACGACGCAGCGGGCGTGCACCGTAAGCCGGGTCATACCCTTCCTTAGCGAGGAAGGCTTTCGCCGTATCCGTTAATTGGAAGTCCACATCTTGCTCTTTTAGGCGCTTGCGCAATTCGTCTGCCATAAGCGTAACGATTTCCGCAATGTGTTTCTTTTCGAGCGAGTGGAAGACGATAATTTCGTCAATCCGGTTCAGGAACTCTGGACGGAAGCTCTTCTTAAGTTCACCCATCACTTTGTCTTTCATGTTGTTGTAATCGCGACCGGAATCCTCTGTTGCCGTGAATCCAAGCGTAGAATTACGCTTAATCGCTTCAGCACCAACGTTAGACGTTAGGATAATAAGCGTGTTGCGGAAATCAACAACTCTGCCTTTCGAATCGGTCAAGCGTCCATCTTCCAGCACTTGCAGCAAAATGTTGAACACTTCTGGGTGCGCCTTCTCGATTTCGTCCAGCAAGACGACCGAATACGGCTTGCGGCGTACTTTTTCGGTAAGCTGGCCGCCCTCTTCATAACCAACATAGCCTGGAGGCGCTCCGACGAGACGAGCTGTCGAATGCTTCTCCATATATTCGGACATATCGATGCGGATAACTGCATTGTCATCACCGAATAAGGCTTCAGCAAGCGCACGTGCCAATTCTGTCTTACCGACACCTGTAGGGCCGAGGAAAATAAACGAACCCATTGGGCGCTTCGGATCTTTCAATCCCGCACGCGCACGACGAATCGCACGGCTAACTGCCTTAACTGCTTCATCCTGACCGATTACGCGCTCATGGAGAATCTCCTCCATTTTCAACAAGCGCTCCGTTTCTTCTTCCTTCAGCTTGAGTACCGGAATACCCGTCCAGCTTGCCACTACATGTGCAATATCTTCTGGCGTAACCTCAGAGTCCATACGCCCCTGCTTTTCTTTCCATTGGTTACGAACTGTATCCAGTTCTTCGCGCATCTTTTGCTCTGTATCACGTAAAGCAGCTGCTTTTTCAAATTCTTGGCTCTGTACAGAAGCATCCTTTTCCTTACGAATATCTTCTAAGCGAGCTTCAAGATCTTTTAAGTTAGGCGGTACTGTGTATGAGTTCAAACGCACTTTTGAGCTTGCTTCGTCAATCAAATCAATAGCCTTATCTGGCAAAAAGCGATCTGGAATATAGCGGTCCGATAATTTCACCGCAGCATCAATGGATTCATCGGTAATTTTGACCCGATGATGCGCTTCATAACGGTCACGCAGCCCTTTTAGAATAAGCACCGCTTCTTCTGGCGTAGGCTGGTCAACCGTAATCGGTTGGAATCGACGTTCCAACGCAGCGTCTTTTTCAATATATTTGCGGTATTCGTCCAACGTTGTCGCACCGATACATTGCAATTCACCACGCGCAAGCGATGGCTTCAATATATTCGAAGCGTCAATTGCACCTTCCGCTCCTCCTGCCCCGATAAGCGTATGCAGCTCATCAATGAAGAGGACGATGTTACCGGCTTGACGAATCTCGTCCATAATCTTTTTCAAGCGGTCTTCAAACTCACCGCGATACTTAGTACCTGCTACGACTGAGCCCATATCGAGCGTCATTACACGCTTATCGCGCAGCGTTTCCGGAATTTCATTATTAATAATTCGTTGTGCTAATCCTTCTGCGATAGCCGTTTTACCTACACCTGGCTCACCAATGAGTACAGGGTTGTTTTTCGTACGGCGGCTAAGCACTTGAATAACTCGTTCGATTTCTTTACTGCGTCCAATAACGGGATCCAGGTTGCCCTCTTTCGCGTATGCCGTCAAATCGCGTGCCAAGCTATCAAGTGTTGGCGTGCTCACATTTTGCGAAGAGCCATGATGGCTTGATACTGCCTCACTGCTGCCGAGCAATTGCAATACTTGTTGACGGGCTTTGTTCAAGCTAATACCTAAGTTGTTAAGGACGCGTGCCGCAACTCCCTCACCTTCACGAATAAGGCCAAGCAAAATATGCTCTGTACCTACATACGTATGGCCTAGCTTGCGAGCCTCGTCCATGGACAGTTCAATCACTTTTTTCGCTCGTGGCGTGTAAGCGATATTAGTTGGCTGTTCTTGTCCGCGACCAATCAACGACTCCACTTCGTCCTGAATCTTTTCCAAGCCTAAGCCAAGCCCAACAAGCGCTTTAGCGGCTATGCCTTCTCCTTCACGAATCAGACCGAGTAAAATATGCTCTGTCCCAATATTATTATGCCCCAATCGAACAGCTTCCTCTTGAGCTAAAGCCAACACCTTTTGCGCACGTTCTGTGAATCTACCGAACATCATTTTCTTGCACCTCCACATTAAAGTTAGGATTTTGATTTTGTTAAGGACTCCCGTATGAGACGAGCCCGATATACGTCCCGTTCATCCGCTTGTAGCGGCTTATTGAAAATGTGTTGCAAAAAACCTGGCTGCGTCATCACTAACAATTCGTTCAATATTGGAGCTGAAATATCGTGCAAAATACCAATATCAGAGCCCAATCGAATGTCGGATAAGCGCTGTGCAGCCTCTTTTGTATCCATTATAGCAGCATGTTTCAAAATACCGTATGAGCGACACACTCGATCGGTCAATCTCGTCCGATTATCTGTGAGGAGTTGCTCACGTGCTGCCTTCTCATGCTCAATAATTTGCTTCACGACGCTGTACAAGTTGTCGATAATTTCATCTTCAGATTGGCCAAGCGTAATCTGGTTCGATACTTGAAACAGATTACCTATCGCTTCGCTGCCTTCACCGTACAATCCTCTCACGGCTAATCCAACCTGCGTCACCGCTTGCAAAATACGGTTTATTTGCTGATTTAGCACTAATCCAGGCAGATGCATCATCACGGATGCACGAATACCTGTACCCACATTTGTCGGGCAACTTGTTAGATAACCACGTCTCTCATGGAAAGCGTAATCTACATGTGCCTCGAACACATCATCGATACGGTTAGCCTGTGCCCATGCTTCGCGTATTTGCAGACCAGGGTATAAACATTGTATTCGCAAATGGTCCTCTTCGTTTACCATGATGCTAACAGCTTCATTGTCGCTTAAAATGACCGCACCGTTACGAGCTTCGTTTGCCAAGTTCGGTGAAATCAAATGTTTCTCCACAAGAACTTGCTTCTCCGTTTCATTCATATCAACGAGACGAATACTTTGAAACGACCCGAGTGATATAAAACCTTGCTCATTCAAGACAGAAGACAGACGTTGCAGCACTTCTGCAGATTGCTGGTTTGTCGCTAAGAGCGGAAACGGCAATGCGCTAAGATTCCGTGCGATGCGTATACGGCTGCTGATGACGATATCGGAGTCCGGTCCGGTACCACGCATCCAGTCACTTAACGGTTGCTCCATAAAATGATAATTAGACATGTCACCATCTCCTTTCCTTGTCCTGAATTAATCCGAGCTCTCGGAAGAATGTTGTTCAATCTCTCGAATACGGTCGCGTAGCTGTGCTGCATGTTCAAACTGCTCATTCATAATGCTGTATTGTAATTGCCTCTTAAGTTCATCTAATTCACGGCGGCGTTGGATAACTCCTCCTCCACGTCGAGGAATTTTACCGATGTGCACCGTATTGCCATGCACACGCTTCAAGAGCGGATCCAAACGTTCGCCAAAAAAATTGTAACATTCATCACAACCAAAACGGCCTAGTTTGCTAAACTGTGCAAACGTAAGTCCACACCTGTCACAACGCGTGGATTGCGGTTTAGGAGGAACAGGAGGGCCTCCACCAGTCATCATTCCGCCGCCTGCGGCTAAATCGAAATCAAGCAATCCAGACAACAAATTATGAATTGAGAAGCCATTCGTTGTACCAGGAATCCATTCTCCTTTTTCCCGTGCGCACGATTCACATATGTGAAACTCTGTCTTTTGGCCATTAACGATTTTCGTAAAATGCAGCGTGGCTGGCTTTTGACCGCACTGTTGACATATCATCTCCGTTCCTCCTTCTTCATCATATAAATAATTGCAATGTTGTTAAAATTGATTACTTACTAAGTAGTGCAACGAGCATTGCTCGCATTAATCGTGCTCTTACTTCATCCCTAAGCGGGAGCTTCATCGCTAAATTATCGCGTGAAACAACAGCCCTAAGTAAGTTTGCCTCACGTCGGGAGATGACTTTCGCTTCTTCCAGCTGATAAATGAGCCCTTCTGCAGCAGATTGACCAATTCGTTCACCAATGTTATCGCATAAATGGTTCTGGATTGCTAAATGTGAAGGAAGCTCAATCCGTTGAATACGGATATACCCACCGCCACCACGTTTGCTCTCCACGACGTAACCTTTTTCCAACGAAAAACGAGTGCTAATAACATAATTAATTTGTGAAGGTACACATGAGAACTTATCCGCTAACTCATTTCGCTGAATTTCTACCGTTCCTTCTGGACTGTCAACTAGCATATGCTTCAAGTAATGCTCAATTAAGTCAGAAATATTGCGCATCTTCTCCCTCCCTTCAGCGCTTCTTATATTAGGTTTAACCCATTTTAACTGTCAAATATTCGTGTTGTTGACTTTGACTTTCTTTGACTTTAACTATATTATATGCATTTCTTCTCAATTTGCCAATACCCCTTCTTACAATAAACAGTTGTAAACTTGTACAAAGTGGTTTCTCCCGAACCATTGTCAACGAAAAAGCATTAAATTTCTACTAACTAACATACAGTATTCCGGTTAAAAGCGCATATTAAACATTTTTATCGTGATATATCTTAATATTACGTTGAAATATTATGGAATTATACTGGAGTCTTAATGATTAACGTGGTTATTAATTAATGCTATAAGTAATATACAGAGGTAATTAAGTGCGAAATACAATCTAAAATCACAAAAAAGCCCACCGACATATCGTCAGTGGGCTTTGCTGCTTGGCAACGTCCTACTCTCCCAGGACCCTGCGGTCCAAGTACCATCGGCGCTGGAGGGCTTAACGGTCGTGTTCGGTATGGGAACGCGTGGAACCCCTCCGCCATCATCACCAGACAGCTTGGCTCGTTAATACTCGCCAATATTTTGTTCAGGCCAGCACCGCCAAGTGCTGTGCGCTACCGATTCCACCAAACTTGTTGGCTTCTTCAGCATTTGCACCCTGAAAACTGATCGTGAAAGGTAAATCGTTATTTCGAATCATCTTGCTTATTTAGGATAAGCCCTCGACCTATTAGTATTCGTCAGCTCCATACATTACTGTACTTCCACCCCGAACCTATCAACCTCGTCGTCTTCAAGGGGTCTTACCAAAAGTGGGAAATCTCATCTTGAGGGGGGCTTCACGCTTAGATGCTTTCAGCGCTTATCCCTTCCATACTTGGCTACCCAGCGATGCTCTTGGCAGAACAACTGGTACACCAGCGGTATGTCCATCCCGGTCCTCTCGTACTAAGGACAGCTCCTCTCAAATTTCCTACGCCCGCGACAGATAGGGACCGAACTGTCTCACGACGTTCTGAACCCAGCTCGCGTACCGCTTTAATGGGCGAACAGCCCAACCCTTGGGACCTACTTCAGCCCCAGGATGCGATGAGCCGACATCGAGGTGCCAAACCTCCCCGTCGATGTGGACTCTTGGGGGAGATAAGCCTGTTATCCCCAGGGTAGCTTTTATCCGTTGAGCGATGGCCCTTCCATGCGGTACCACCGGATCACTAAGCCCGACTTTCGTCCCTGCTCGACTTGTAGGTCTCGCAGTCAAGCTCCCTTATGCCTTTGCACTCTTCGAATGATTTCCAACCATTCTGAGGGAACCTTGGGGCGCCTCCGTTACTCTTTAGGAGGCGACCGCCCCAGTCAAACTACCCACCTGACACTGTCCCCGAACCGGGTAACGGTCCTAGGTTAGAACTCCGATACGAACAGGGTGGTATCCCAACGGTGCCTCCACCTAAGCTGGCGCTCAGGTTTCTAAGGCTCCCACCTATCCTGTACAGTCCGTACCAAAGTCCAATATCAAGCTGTAGTAAAGCTCCATGGGGTCTTTCCGTCTTGTCGCGGGTAACCTGCATCTTCACAGGTATTAAAATTTCACCGGATCTCTCGTTGAGACAGCGCCCAATTCGTTACGCCATTCGTGCGGGTCAGAATTTACCTGACAAGGAATTTCGCTACCTTAGGACCGTTATAGTTACGGCCGCCGTTTACTGGGGCTTCGGTTCATAGCTTCGCCTTGCGGCTAACCACTCCCCTTAACCTTCCAGCACCGGGCAGGCGTCAGCCCGTATACTTCGCCTTGCGGCTTCGCACAGACCTGTGTTTTTGCTAAACAGTCGATTGGGCCTATTCACTGCGGCCCCCTCGGGCTATTAACCCTACCGAGGCACCCCTTCTCCCTAAGTTACGGGGTCATTTTGCCGAGTTCCTTAACGAGAGTTCTTCCGCGCGCCTTAGAATTCTCTTCTCGCCTACCTGTGTCGGTTTGCGGTACGGGCACCTTCTCCCTGGCTAGAGGCTTTTCTCGGCAGCATGAAATCAAGACCTTCGGTACTATAAATTTCCCTCCCCATCACAGCCCAGCCTTAATGATGTGCGGATTTGCCTACACATCGGCCTCACTGCTTGGACGAACTATTCCATCAGTTCGCGTCCCTATCCTTCTGCGTCACCCCATTGCTCATAACGGTTCACGGTGGTACAGGAATTTCAACCTGTTGTCCTTCGACTACGCCTTTCGGCCTCGCCTTAGGTCCCGACTTACCCTGGGCGGACGAGCCTTCCCCAGGAACCCTTAGGCTTTCGGCGGACATGATTCTCACATGTCTTTTCGTTACTCA